>JAIWNO010000005.1 GCA_020216785.1 Desulfomonile sp. | reverse complement strand
CTTGCGGTTTACCTCGCCGTTCGTACAAACCTGCTCCGCCGACCTGCAATTGGATACGCTTTCTGCGCCGCTCTTTTCATCTGCGGCCTATTGAGCAAAGAGAATTCGTTCACCCTGCCGCTTGTGTTGCTTCTTGTCGAAATTATCCTCCTCCGTGAAAACCGGCAAGGAATTGCTTTACGTGCGGTTGTCCTAAGTCTCATCCTTCTGGTGTGCGTCGGGCTTTCACATATGCTTCAACACCCCCACGGTAAGGAACAACTCGGTGCAGGGATCCTCGAAACGCTCGCGCTTTACTATCGGGAAAGCGGCGTGACTCTTGCTGAGGTGATCCTGACTCAATGCAGAGTCTTATTCCGCTACGCTGCCCTGATTATCATCCCGCTGCCGTCTTCCATGCTCCTCACAAGTCCGCAGGTGATATCACGCTCGCTCGTGGATCCGGCCGAGACATTGCCGGCAGTCATCGCCGCGGTCATTTTAATCGCTCTCGGTTTCCTATTGATCAGAAAGCGGCCCGTTGCGTCGTTCGGAGTTCTTTTCTTCCTCGTAAATCTCGTGCCGGAGGCGATACTCGTCCCGCAGTACTCGTTTTTCGCCTATCGTGCCGTGCTTCCGATGCTCGGGGTGATCTTGGTTCTTGCCGACATTGGTCGTGCTGCCGTGGAAAAACTCTCCTGTCGGGCTGAATTACGTCTCGTACGGGCCGTGCTCGTTGGCCTTGCAACGGCCGCTGTGCTCTTTGTCGCGGGCGTCACATCGATTCGGGCGACTATCTGGAGCGATAATGTACATTTTTGGCGCGAGGCGGTGGACAACCTCCCACCGCTTGACGGACGTGTTGAGCGCTTGCCCGCGATCCAAGCGCTGAACAACCTCGGGGTCGCGCTTATGAAAAGAGGTCGTTATCTTGAGGCTGCTCAGACGTATGAGAACGTCCTGAAGCTTGAACCGACTGACCCACGTAAGCGAGTGCTGCTTGCCGCAGCGTACGCGGAGTTGGGGAAGACCGACGAGGCTGAGGCGCTTTTCAAGGAAGCGCTCGCCATGAAACCGGACTATGCGCCGGCATTAGTTCAGTACGGGACGCTGCTCATTGCGCTTCATCGAGATCGCGAGGCATTGGAACACCTGCGCAAAGCAGCGGCGCTCGCGCCGACCGATGCAGCGATCAAGGGGTTGATCGAAAGAGTGGTTCAGCAATCGACCGCGCATCAATGAAGGCCCTGTTATTGCCCTAATTTACTTGGGTTCTGTGGGGCACGAGCCTTCAGGACCACAACTGATGCACGAGGCACATGCGAACCGCGGCCTCGCGGTCGCATCGAATGCCGGCCCCATGTCTTCGAGGTCCACGGCGCCGCAAACAGTGCAGGCGCGCGGAGCGTTCTCGGGCTCAAAGAAGATCTTGACGAATTCCTTGCCACATGAGCGACAGCGGTAACGTGTAATAGGCATGAATTACTCCTCACCGGCAGCCTTATCATTTTGTATCAGGGGATGATCCCTCGAGAGCGGCCTGCTCCCGTTCTCGTTTCACCGCGGCAACCGCTGCCTCATGAGCAGCGGTAATCTTGAGGCGCTTTTTCCAGTCCGGATCTTCGTCCGTAAGTTCGAGGCTTGCCGCGAATTCGATCAGGGTGTCGCAGTCGGGCTTGCCGAGCTTCTCCCACAGTGCCACGCTGACCAGTTCCCACGGTTGGAGCCCTTGCTTGTACGCCTCTTCGATTGCCATGGCAAATATGTAGGGATTTATCGTGAGCTTGACGGAGATTATTCCTTCGGGCCAATTTCGTGAAGCTTCTGAACGAGTTACGGAGCAATGCCGCATTGTGACCTCCTGCATGACAGTGGCTATTCATAGCCCTTTGTACTCTATGATGCGTCACAAAGCAAAAGGAGGCGGGAAAGCTCGCGAAATCATTTTTTTTAGTCTTGTGGGGCGGGCTGGAAGAAACTGCCTCAGAATCCGTACAAAAGCTGTCATCGTAGCACGAACACCCTCTCCCAGATGGTAAGAGTGACGAATATGCAAAACAGGCCTGATCGTGCTATGATTTTTTCCTCGCAAGTTTTGAGGCAGCCTCGGAAAGCCTGCCCCACATTCCTGTCCCGAAACGAGCCACTTACACTTGACCGGCAGCCTCTTGACTTTCCGCAGACTGGCGTGTCAGCCGTCGATGTGATACATGAGTTGCTTCGCAGGCGGCTGCGTCAGGTCCGATAAAGACAATTCGGCCCGGCCGCCGAATGTTTTGAGGTGTTCCTGTTGGTGCTCAAACCCGGCATTATCGATCGTTATGTGTTCCGGGAAGTCTTTAGCGGGTTTTTGTTCTGTCTCGGAGTGTTCATGCTCACCGGACTCGTTGCCGGGTTCCTGCCGTTGCTTCAAAAGGGCATGGAAGCGGGCATGGAACTTACCATGATTCTCTTTCAGATGCTCATCAACGCGCTGCCGAGTACGCTCGTGACGGTTCTGCCCCTCTCCATGACGGTCGGTATACTCCTTGGTCTCGGCAGAATGACCGCGGACAACGAAGTCGCAGCCCTTAAGTCGTCCGGCATTTCGGCAGTGAGGCTGCTTCCGCCGGTCTTAGTCCTGGCGGCAATCGGCTTTGCTCTGAGCCTTGTATGCACATTGTGGCTCATCCCGAAAGGCATATCCGCCGGCCACCGTCTCATGTGGGAAGCGCTGACCACCCGGGCCGACGCGGGTATTGAGGAGCGCACTTTCTTTGACCGTTTGAAAAACCTGATTCTTTATGTGGAAAAGATCGATCCCGGTACCGGCGTAATGACCAATGTCTTTATTCGGGAGTCGTCGAATCCCGACGAGGTCAAAACCATAATTGCGGCGAAGGGCAAGGTGATGCCCGACCCGCAGGGCAAAGCTCTCGTTCTTCATCTTCGGGAAGGCACGGTTATTTCCGAGAATTCTGCCGGAGATTCCACAGGAGCGCTTTCGTTCGAGAGTCAAGTGTTCCGCTATCCTCTCGCGGACTTGGAGATGCAAAAGACGGCGAAAAGTCTTGAAGAGTCCTCAATCGCCAACATCCGGGAACGTGTGAGCGAGGCGGCCGAGAAAGAGCGAGCTGCAGAAGGCGCTGAAAAGGATTTCTACCAGCGGGTCCAGCGACTTGGACGCATCGTGATCGTTCAGCGATTAGCCCACCCGCTTGCGTGCGTTGCGCTTGCGCTCATGGCTTTCCCTCTCGGGGTACTCAATATGGGATTGAGCCGTTTGAACAACGTTTCGGTAGGGCTTGTCGCAATCTTCGTTTACTACGCCCTCACGCTGGCAGCCGAGCGGGCCGCACGCTCGGGATTGGCACCGCCGGAAGCGGTCCTTCTTGTGCCGGCGCTTGTGTTCGCGATTGCTGCCGTGTACTTCATCAGGTGTGTGCAGATGGAAAAGACCCCCTTTGTCATTCGGTTGGTTGCGGGGGCCCTACAGGCGGCAAGGAGGCGTCCTTAATCACGAGGGCCTGGCGTGAAGGTAACCGGCGGGGGCGGGAGCCACTGGGTGAGAAAGACGATGGTATCGAGTCTTACAGCGCATAATGGGCAAGTCTTTCTTCAAAGGTCCCCGTGTGTAATTCAAATAAGTGATTGTCGAAATCATAGAAGTAAAGCGATTCGCCTTCCCCATCAACGCGATCTCGAGGTGTTTTAAACTCAACGCCCAGCCGCTCCAAGCGAATTCGGAACTCAGGGAGATCGGCAGCTGATACCTTGAATGCGACGTGCTGATAGTTTCGTTCTTTCAGTGGTTCGCCCTGTATGGCAGCGATCCACTTACCGCCAAGCATGAAGAATTTCTCTCGGAACAATGAGAAATTCCTTTCGCCGCTGTCGTACACGGCAGTCGCTCCCAGACCATCGCACAAGAAAGTGGTCATGCGCTCAAGGTCGCGCACGACAAATGTGATATGACTAACGCCTTGCACCTGCATCTCCTCACACACTCGGTGTTGTCCATGCACCGTATCAGGAGTCGCCCTCTCTCGGATCGATACCAGGGTTCCGAGATGTTCCGACCGCATCCTGCGCACTGTTGGCAAGCCACTTCATGATGGTGAGGAAGGCTTTTTCAGCTGCCATGTCGGCAATCCTGTCCGCAAGGGAGTTCCCGACTCGATCTGTTATCTTTTCCACAATGCGGTCCGCGAGTATGTCAATCGTGCGGTCGTCGATGCTCTTGGCCAATTCTCTTTCGGGAGAGATGCCGATGCCTTCGGTGGAAGCCGCCTTAGCTGGCGCGGGTCTCTCCTCTTCCTGGACACGCTCCACAGCCGCGGGCCGACGGAGAGTCGTCCTGAATTCCGGGGCGGGCGGAGCCGTGGTCTGGCCCGGAGCGCTCGGAGCTGCAGCGGGAGGCTGTTTCCTTTGCCTGGTCAGGTTCGGGAGCTTGAGGTTGTCGAAGTCCGCCGGCATGTAAAGGGTGCCGGTATCCAGATGCGTGACAATGCACCGTGCGCCCGGGTACTTGGGGTTGGCGGTGCCGGGGAGTCGCATCGTGGCATGAATTCCCGTTTCGGAACGACATTGAAAGTAGCGCGCGATGGTTGTCAGAAGCGCATCGATCTTATCAGGATCGGTGATCTCAACGATTTCCTTGAGCAGCCAGTAGAGATGGAGGCCGCGGCCTGACTGGACGAGGATGGAGGGCTTCAGCGGAAACAGTCTCACAGCGTCCATCGCGGCTTCCATATCCGTGAATCCTCCGGACCGACCCGAATAACCCTCGGGACTTAGATCCAGCCCTGCCCACAGCGCCGTGATGTATTGAATATTCTCACGACCGGGCTTCATTCGCTCGCGGGGACATACCCCAAAAAGCGTGTGCTGATCATCAGGCATTTTTGCCATAGCAAGGGATTCGACGTTAGGATAGAACTTCGCCGCGCCAAGGAGGTTAAGATCGCTGGTTCCCCGCACGAAGATAAAGTTGCCCATTTCCTTGAAATATTCGCCGAAAATGGCCTCAAGGAAATCGCTCCGAGTGTACGGCTCTCTCATGGTTTACCTCGATCCCCAGTCGAGCTTGTGGTCATTTGCCATACCACAGTTTGTATTTTATGGCGAGCCACAGCATGGCCAAGCGCTCTTTTTGTGCAATCTGGGTCATCTCCAGACCACGAGCTTGCGGAATGAGTGTCGAGTAATTGAGCTTGATCTTTTTCGCCTTGAAATCTGCGGGCGCGGGTATCGGGCTCACCCCTTGGTAGCGGAACAGCATAAGAGACCGCGGCATGTGATAAGCGGACGTAACAAGCGCAAAAGGCTCTTTTCCCACAATAGGGGCAACGAGTTTTGCCTGGTCTTCCGTCGTCCATGAAGCATCTTCGAGAACCAGCGCTTCGCGCGGCACACCGAATTGAAGGGAAACATCTGCAAGCGCCTTCGCTATGCTCACGTCTTCGCTCAGGCCGGGAATCATCCCGCCTGTGAGCACAAGCTTGGATCCCGGGACACCCTTCCACAGTCGGATCCCTTCGATGAGTCGGACGACCGAACATCCGAGGCGGTCGACGGAGCTGATTTCTCCTTCGTGGAAATCTCCGGAGAGCACCACAACATAGCGCACTCCTTTCGTGGATAAAGCAGCGGGGTCGGCATACGGTCCGGCTTCGTCCTCAAGGCCCGCTATCAGGCGCAGACCGGTCAAAGGGAAGGCCGTGACTGCAAGCCAGGCGAGAGATGTGAACACCAACAGGAAGGCCGGACTGCGGCGCCGCCAAAACACCAGCGCCGCAAGCGCGAGAAACAGCACCACCGGAACCGGAAAAAGGAACAAGACGATGATCTTCTTAAGGACGAACCAGAGCTGATCCATAGCATCACCCCAGGCATTTGACTTGACTTGGCCGAACTCGGAAAGCTAAACTGCTGTGGGCGGAACAGAGATCTTAATTTTACCCGTTTTTGTTCTCTTTTGGCAACGCGGTTCCAATGAATTCATTGAATTCGCGTACGCTGCGTCACCCATCGCAGGCGAGGGCCATTTTCCTGCAAGAGCGTAGAGACCGACGTATGGCGGAATCGGAACGCTGCGTGGACCACTGTGACGGTAGGCCGCACTCGTCCGGCGTGAAGGCTGGATCGAGCTGCGCGGCCCTTCTGGAGCAGCTCTTTTACCTCTCCAACTTCGGCATGTTTGTGGTGGCACCGGACGGGCAGGTTATCGCTGCTAATCCTGCTGCCCGATCGTGTCTCGGGCTCGATTTCGACCCGAAGGGACACTCGCTTCAAGAGATCCTACCCCAGGCCAAGAACATGCTTCAGAGTAGCTCGCAATCAGTCGCAAAAACCATCACGCGCGGGGCGGGAAAACATGGCCGAACGATTGAGCTGACCTGCGATCCTATCGATACTGCAGGCAATCGATTAATCCTCCTGCGGGATGTCACAAACCTCAGACACATGTCGGAGCGTCGTCTCCGAATGGAGCAACTTGCAGCCGCAGGCAAAATGGCCGCGCGCCTAACTCACGAGATCCGCAACCCACTTGCCGGCATCTTCGCCGGACTGCAAACATTCCGGGCGGAATCGAGCCTTTCCGTTGAGACCCGCTTCCTCGTGGACTTGGTGCTTGACCAGGCACGGTCTGTGGAACGGACGCTTAAGCGCCTCGTAGATGCAACTTCTTCTGCAATTGCTTCTGCACGGCGCATCGATGTGGAGGTGTTGCTCAAGGAGTCCGTGGAAACTGTCTCGGAGGTGGCCTGCGGGCGCAACGTGGAGGTACGCCTTCTGACGGGTCCATCGGGTTTGGCAATGATCGCGGATGCAAAGGCCATGCGCCGCGCGCTGCGTAACTTGTTGGAAAATTCGCTCGAGGCCCTGCGTTCCGGCGGTTTGATCAAGTTAGGTTGGCGCGTGCTCGGAAAAGGCGAACAACGTACGAGGCTGCCGGGGCACAGCGGTATTGTAATGGGTATCTACGGTGAGGACACCGGAGAAGGTATTCCTGAAGACCTTTCCACGTCCGCCACATATCGACCGTTCGCGGTTTCCAAGACCGCATCGACAGGCCTCGGCCTTGCAGTCGCTCAAAACATCGTCGAGGCTCACGGCGGCTTGCTCTGCCTCAGCAGGGCGCCCGGCGGCGGGACGAGTTTTGAGATCCTTCTGCCTGCGAACAAAGTGAAGCCATGCTGGGAGACTCGGAACGATGAGAATTATCCTTGCAGGCCCAGCCAAGTCACGTGCGACGGGTGTGAGGTGAAAGCATCCGGTTCCGGTTTACTGTGCTGGCTCGAGGTCGGCGGAGAACATGGAACAGAGAAATTCGACTGGCTTGCCGAATGCGTGGAATGTCCGATCTTCCGGCGCCGCTCTCTATGGGCGCCGGTCTGAAATGACATTGCCTTTGGAAAGGACGCCTAAATGGCGGGGACCGTCCTGATTGTCGACGACGAGGTCCAACTGGTCCGTCATCTGGAGCACCTCCTCCGCTCGGAGGCATACCAGGTCGTTGGTGTCCACAGTGCAGCGGAAGCCCGCAAGGCTGCAAGATCGCTATGTCCGGATGTCGTGCTGCTGGACCTCAGGCTGCCGGACGGAGACGGAACCGCGCTCATGGGCGAACTGATGTCACAGCATCCGTCCGCGCGCTATATCATCATCACCGCGCACGGTTCGATTCAATCCGCGGTGCAAGCAACACTCAAAGGGGCCAGCGACTATCTTACCAAGCCTTTCGAGCCGGACGAGCTTCTTCTCTCAGTGGGCAACGCGATGCGGGATCGCCTGCGAGAGGAAGAGATCAAAGTGCTTCGCAAGGCAGGTCAGCCCCAATTCAAGCGCAGGCGTGACTCGGACGCAGTGGCGCCGGGGCCTCCAGGGTACGTTTCAGAATCGATGGCGTTCACGCTGGCACGGGCCAATCAGGCCGCGAGCAGCGACAGCATCCTTCTTCTGCTCGGCGAGAGCGGCAGCGGCAAGGATTACCTTGCGCGATACATCCACGATAATTCACGACGGGCGAACGGTCCTTTCTTCACGATCAACTGTGCGGCTGTGTCGCCGGAGCTTGCGGAATCGGAACTCTTCGGCCACGAGCCGGGAGCATTCACCGGCGCACGCGGTCGCAAGCGCGGTCTGCTTGAGCTTGCGGAAGGAGGCACTCTCCTCCTCAACGAGATTGGGGAGCTTTCCATGCCGATGCAGGCCAAACTCCTAACATTTCTCGACACTCGCATGTTCACACGGGTTGGTGGCGAGACACAGATTCGTGTTAACGCTCGCCTTATCGCCGCGAGCAACAGAGATCTGGAGAAGGAAGCCGCCGAAGGTCGCTTTCGGAACGATCTGTATTTCCGCCTCAACGTTCTTACCATCCGCATGCCGCCGTTGCGCCAACGGATCGAAGATCTTCCCATTCTTGTAAAAGAGATCATGGACCAGCTGGCCGGCGACATGGCCCTAACAGAAATGCCTTCCATCGACGCGGAAACCATGAAGACCCTTGCCGGCTACCATTGGCCGGGAAACGTGAGGGAACTGCGCAACGTCCTCGAGCGAGCGCTCATGCTTTCCCCGTCCGGAAAGATAGAGTTGTCCGCGCTGGGACTCGACAACCGGGACGAAGAGACGTGGTCGTACACCGTGAGCTTTCCGAAAGACAGGTCCCTTCACGACGTCACGCATGAATTCAAACGCTCCCTTGTGCTTGAAGCGCTGCGGCGTTCGGGAGGGAGCAGGCAGGGAGCTTCAAGGCTCTTGGGCATTTCCCGCCATGCCCTCGCATACCAGATGAAGGCGGTGGGTTTGGCAGATGCGGAATAGTCCACTCGGATGGACGGATCTCCTGATAGCGTGAGGACACACTTGAACGCCACGGTACTGATCGTGGACGACAATGCCACGCTGGCATATTTTTCTGCACGAAATCTGCAGCGCGATCTCCCGGAAACGCTGGTTCTCTCGGCAACTTCCTGTCGACAAGCATGGGAAATTGTCGATCAGCACCGTCCCGAAGTGCTTGTCGCCGATCTTGTGCTCGCCGACGGAGACGGCATGGAGCTGATCCGGGAGATGTCCATTCGCTTGCCGGGTCTTCAGGCGATCCTGATCACCGGGGAAGAGCCTGATCCTTTAACACAAAATGCTCTATTCGGGTTCTTGGTGAAACCATACGAAGCGGAGGAGCTTGCCTGGCTGGTGAGGAGTGCTCTGGACTCGAAAACGTCTGTCAGTACTCCCGCTATGGGGGCCATTCTCAGTGCCGAGCACGCATACGACCGTCACCATATAAGGAACCGCCTTGCGGGCTTGCTTGCGGGCCTGCGGGCTTTCGGCGCAGACCTTCGTGCCAATGCGGAAAATCCTCAGGCAGTCAACGCGACGGTGGACGAGTACCTCGACCGTCTCTGCTCTGTGGTTCAGGAAGTTTCCCGGATGCTCCCCGACTCGCGCAAGAGAGGAAAAGATTCATGCCGATGACGGAAGAAATAGGCATGCGGCCGCGCTCGCGATGGGGCTATGAGTGGAAATCCCGCGCCGCGCTCTTCGGCATCCCATTGGTTCACGTAGCCTTTGGGCGCGACTCCGCCGGCCGACGCAGAGTAGCCAAGGGGTTCATAGCCATAGGCCGGTTCGCGTTTGGCGCCATTACCGTGGCGCAGTTCGGTGTCGGGCTGATCTTCGGTCTCGGTCAGTTCGTGTGTGGCTTGACAGCAGTCGGGCAGGTTGCGGCGGGAATTCTCGTCGCGATAGGGCAGGCCGCGACCGGGCTCATCGCTGTGGGGCAAGTGGCCGCGGGACTATACGCTCTCGCGCAGGTAGGATACGGCAGATACCTTTGGACGCCAACCCATATTGACATGGAGGCTGTTGCGCTGTTTCACACGATATATTTCAAACTTGCGCAGTTGGTGGGACTCGAGTGAGGGAACAGGTCTTCAGATCGTTCGCTCCATCTTGAATACAATTACATATCTGAGACTTCAATATGGGGGACAATGCGTGGGACGGGTCTCAGACCCGCCCCTACGAA
>JAIWNO010000028.1 GCA_020216785.1 Desulfomonile sp. | reverse complement strand
CGCTGAAAAGCAAGGCTGGGGCTGGGTGTACGACGAAAAGGCCCGCCACTGGAGCAAAAAGCAAGGGGCATCGTGGCGCTCGCCCGGTTCCAAGACCGGAGACGACTATCCGGTGACCCTCGTAACTCACCAGGACGCGGACGCGTTCTGCAAGTGGCTCACCGCCAAAGAACGACGAACCTACTTCCTTCCCACAGAAGCCCAATGGGAGTACGCTGCGCGTGGGGGCAAGGAGGGCAACCGCTACCCGTGGGGAAACGATTACCCGGACGGCCGAAAGGCCAACCTTGCGGATCGCCGCTCTCCTGTGCCCTGGGCCGATCGGACGCTCGATGACGGCAACGCGGGACCCGCGCCCGTGGGAACCTACGAGCCGAACGGCTATTATCTGTACGATGTCGCGGGCAACGTCTGGGAGCTTTGTTCAGACATTTACGACGCCAAAGCATATGAGGGGGCCGATAAGAAAACCATCGCCGATCCCGCGGGACCCGCGCGAGGCAAGACTCGCGTAGTGAGAGGCGGCAACTGGGCCTTCGGCGCTGGACTTGCCCGGTGTGCGTTCCGCTTCGGAATCGCTCCGGACGTTCCGGTGGACATAACCGGCTTCAGGGTCGCTGCTCTTGCGAATGAGGGCGAGGCGCTCGCCCGTCGCTCTGACGACAATAAGCGTGTGAACGCGTCCACGAACCTTGACGCGGGGCAACTTCTTGAAGAGGTGAAACGGCTGACCGAGAGCGGGCGCCGCGGCGAAGCTCGGAGACTGGTAGACCAGTTCAGGCTTGCGGTTGCGAACAAAGGGGCCGTCGGAGGCGACCCGACTGAGCTGATAGCGAATGTGCTCGATGCCATGATCGACATTACGAAGGACAAGAGCCTGCAATCGTTCAACAATTCTCTTGATATGACTATGGTGCGCATTCCGGCGGGGTCGTTTGTGATGGGCAGCTCGGACATAGACATCGCGTGGGCTATGGCTACACTTGCGCAGGAACAGCCCGTCAATCTGGAGAACGAGCTGCCGTTTCATAAGGTGCGGATCTCGCGGCCGTTCTTTATCGGAGCAACGGAGGTCACTGTCGGCCAGTTCCGCCGATTTGTCGAAGAGACGGGGTACGTTACGGACGCTGAGGAAGCAGGCGGTGGGCAGGTCTTCAACGAGACGGACAACACCTTTGAGTTCAAGGCAGGCACCAGCTGGAAGAATCCCGGCTGGACGGTGGAGGATTCCCAGCCCGTTGTCATGGTGTCGTACTACGACGCGCAAGCGTTCTGCGACTGGCTGGCTGCGAAAGAGAAACTTCCGTATAAATTGCCCACCGAGGCCCAATGGGAGTACGCGTGCCGGGGCGGCCTTCCTATGGCGCACTTCCCGTGGGGCGATACGCTCCCCGATGGACGCAAGGCCAACTACGCAGACAAGAATACCAGCTTTCGGTGGCGAGATCGGTACGCGGACGACGGCTACAAGTACGTCGCGCCTGTCGGTACGTATGAAGCCAACGGGTTCGGTCTCTATGACATGGCCGGCAATGCCCTCGAATGGGTCAGGGACCACTACGGCGAGGACTACTACCGCTATGCGCCTGAGGTTGACCCCGAAGGTCCCGGCCACGGCGAGAACCGCGTCATGAAGGGTGGCGAATGGTGTTTCGGCGCGGTGAATCTTCGGTGCGCGTTTCGCGGGTGGTCCAGGCCGGACCTCGCCTTTTACAACAGCGGATTCCGCGTCGCGATCGACCTGGCGAGCCCTCGGCGGCCCTTCCACTTTGCCAACGATTTCCTCACCAAGCAGTGGGTCCCAGGGCAAGACGAGCGGGAAGTGGCCGGCGCCATAGCCAAAGATAAGGAGCGACGATCCGCGCTGGAAGCCGCGCGCCGCAAGTCTGCCACGGTTGGGAAGTCGACGTCCCCACTCGCTCAGGTGGTGCGGGGGGTAATGGTGCTGGACCTGAGCCCTCGATCGGACGCCCGTAGGGCGGGACTGACCAAAGGCGACGTTATCATCGCGTACGACGGGACGCGGGACCTCTCGACCGAGAAACTATTGACTCTCGCTGGGGAGGCAAAGAAGAAGCGCATCCGGCCGGAGCTTACGTTCGTTCGGGACGGGTACGAGCATACCGTCCAGGTGGACCCCGGCATCCTCGGCATCACCATGCTGGACACACGGCTTACCGGTCCCTTCAGGAAATACGAGCCGGAGCCGGCCCGCCGGCAGCAGCAACCTGAGCGTCAACCGGAAAAGAAAGACGGCAAGCCGCTGGATTGGACGTGATTCCTCGCTCTGGATTTGTAATCACTTTTTCCGGTAGCTGTTTCATGTTGAGGTTTCGGGCCCGTGGAGTCATGTTTCGGTAGGGACGGGGCTCAGACCCGCCACTACCGACAAGAAACGTCACGGGCTCCGGGAAGTTGTGCGGGCGTTCAAGGCGTTTTCTTCGCGACGCATCAATGAACTTTGAGGAGAGGCTTCAACTCCCGTATGGCAACGAGGCTATTACGAACACATCATCCGCAGTGACAGAGCGCTGGATGCGATTCGCACGTACATCGAGGCAAACCCGTACAGATGGGCTGACGATCCGGAGAATCCTCGTGTAGCGTGTCAGCGAATTCCCGACGCCTATAGATCGTGAGGGGAAACGAGATGAATTTCCGCTGCAAAACAATGCGGCCCGGTCACAACCGAAAGAGCCCCTTGATCTATCCTCCAGTTGCCCCTCCGGCCCCAAGCTTCTCCTTGAGCTGCTGCACCCACGGCCGCACCATGACGGCATGAGGCGAGTTGCCGGCCTTTTCCAGGAAGGTTTCCCAGGCTTTGAGCGCTGCGGGCAGGTCTTTCAGGTCGTCGCGGTACACGATGCCGAGATTGAACAAGGCTATCCCGTGGCTCGAGTCGAGCTTGATCGCCTGCTGGAACGCGGCAACTGCCTTGTCGGGCTGCCCAAGCCTTCGGTAGCTCACACCGAGATCGCTAAGGACGTCAGGATTGTCGGGCTTAAGACGGACCGCCTTTTCGTAAGCTTCAACCGCTTTTCGATAGTTGCCGTTGTCAAAGTAATCGTTTCCTAATTGGATCAAGGCATCAATATTGTCGGGCGTTTTGGCGAGCATCCGCTCGAGACCTTCGATCCGCTGCCCTCGCTCGTCGGTTCGTGCCGGGGCCGGCGCTTGCCGCGTGGTAAGGCTTTCCAGCTTCCATGCCGAGAATACAACGCCCGCCACAAAGCCCGCAGCAAATATGGCCACCCAGGAAAAAGCGCCGCGTTTGGTCACGTGAGAGACTCCGCTCTATCTGTTTTTCGCGGGTCTCGGCGTAAGTTGACACCTCCGCCAACCCTGTAGCTTTTCCTCCAGCACTATAACACGGTTGCGGCGCTCGTCAAAAGAGCATGTTTTTACATGCGGCCATTCGGTTACGTAGGGTAGGAAGAATTCTGTCCAATCGCGGAGCAGGCAGAGGGCGCAGAGACGAGGTAGGGGCGGACCAGCGTGTCCGCCCTTCCTCCACGGCGTACGAGCCCCCAACAGGGACGCACACACGGGTGCCCCCCCTACAGCGATCTCGGCGATCTCTCCGGTGATTGATCTCCTTCTTTCCTCCGAGACGCATCCCTCGCGCAACTGAACGATTACGTTTACATCAAGATAAGTGTGCCCGGGCGGTCGAATCCGTGCTAAAGTCCCGCCAGGGAGGGTGCGACCATGGAGGATGTCAAGAAGAAGTACAAGACCATAATGGATGACCATTTTCCCGAAGAGATGAAGATCTCTTTCGGCGATCAGACCCTGGTATACCGCAAGAAAGCTTGGAAAATCCCCGACTCGTCCGGGGCTCTTGTAGAAAAAGGCCTCCGGTACGGCGAGAACCCCGGACAGGAAGCCGCGCTTTATGAGCTGGTGGCCGGCAACCTCACTCTCGGCGAGTGCTCCTTCATCTCTCCCGGCAATGGTCTGGTCAGCGCGATCACCGAAGAAGAGATGATCCAGTCCGGCAAACATCCGGGCAAGATCAACTTCACCGACGTGGACAACGCGCTCAATATACTGAAATTCCTCATGAAGAAGCCTGCGTGCGCCATCATGAAGCACAACAACCCTTCCGGCGTCGCGGTCCACGATAGCCTCTCAGAGGCGTACCAACGCGCGGACATGGCGGACCGCATCGCGGCCTTCGGCGGCGCGGCCGTTTTCAACCGTCCTGTAGACAAGGCCACTGCGGAACTCGTCTCTCAGAATTACCTCGAGGTGGTGGCCGCGCCGGACTATGAAGAAGGCGCAGTCGAGCTGCTCAAAACGCGCAAGAACCTGCGCATTGTCGCCATACCCCGCATCGACCGCTTGGAATCGTACCGGACGCTGCGTTTCGTCGATTTCAAGTCGCTCATCGACGGCGGCATCATCGTACAGCAGTCGCCGTTGAACGCCATTGAATCACCTGCGGACCTCATTCCCGCAAAAGCGGTCTATAAAGGCGTGGAGTACGCCATCGAGCGGCCACCTACCCAACAGGAACTCGAGGACATGGTTTTCGGATGGGCGGTGGAGCAAGGTGTGAGTTCCAACTCGGTTATCTATGTGAAGGACCTCTGCACAGTCGGCATCGGAACAGGCGAACAGGATCGGGTGGGGGTCGCGGAACTGGCTGTGGTGAAGGCGTACACCAAGTATCGTGACAGGCTCTGTTTCGAGCGGCACCGCGTCCCGTTCAACGAACTGAAGGACGAGGATTTGAGACGCGAGTTGACCGACGAGACAGCGCGCGCGAAAGCGGGGCTTATAGGTTCAGTGATGGTTTCGGACGCTTTCTTTCCGTTTCGCGACGGAGTCGATGTCGGTATCAAAGAAGGTGTTTCGGCTATCGTCCATCCTGGAGGGTCCGACCGAGACTTCGAGTCGATCCAGGCGTGCAACGAAGCCGACCCGCAGGTAACCATGATGTTCACCAATCAGCGAGCGTTCAAGCATTAGTGAAGACCTTGTTGCGCGTGGAGAATCCAGCGAAATCCCAAGAGGGCGTTATGCCGGAGCATCGGCGGATCATGCAAATCGGGAGCGCCATAACGTTCACTCTCCTGGCAGCGGCGCTGCTGTTTCCGCGGGGCGCTTCCGCCCTCACGGTTGAAGATGTCGACAAGCGCATCCAAGGATGTCGTCTTGTTCTCTCCAATGTCTTGACCATGCCGGACAAGGGGGTCCCTCGTGACTTGCTGGTGCGATGTCGAGGGCTGGCGGTTTTTCCAGGGGTGATCAAGGCCGGCGTCGTGGTCGGGGTAAGCTTCGGCAACGGAGTCGTGCTGCGCCGCGATCAGACGTCGGGCCTGTGGAGCAAGCCCGTTTTTTTCAATATTCGCGGGGGAAGCATCGGTCTTCAAGCGGGAGCGCAATCAACCGATCTGATTCTTCTAATCATGAGTGAGGAGGGCTTCGAGCGCCTTCTCGAGGAAAAGCTTACTCTCGGAGCGGACGTCTCCGTCGCGGCCGGTCCGGTGGGGCGCGAGGCGTCCGCGGAGACGAGCATTCGATTGAATGCGGGCATTCTCTCATACTCGCGTGCCAAAGGGCTCTTCGCGGGTTTCTCTCTTAAGGGTGCAGCCCTCGAACCGGACACGGAGGCCAACGAAGTCTACCACGGCAAGGACATTTCAGTGCAGGACGTGCTGTACGAAAACAAAGGCGCATTGTCCGAAGCAGCGCGTTCGCTGGTGGAAGTGCTTGATCAGACAACCAAATGAGAGGCGACCAGAGTATACCGTTAGCCACTAGATGCTCTTACGCACGCCACGCTTCAGTCCGGGCCTCTGTAGGAGCAAGTCAAAGACTCACCCCTACGGGATGTTGTACGGCGGTCTCGCGGTCTTTCCTGGCTTGGGCGAGGATCGAAACAAACGTCTGAAGAGATCCAATGGCGCTCGCAAACGCTTCACTCTCCTTGACTTTGCACATAGATTCCGATATGTTATCAAAACAACCCATACCAAAGGAACCATGCGCCTCCTCAGCCGCCTTGCTTCAGCTCTATACCGATTCCTGCAGTTGCGATCGTCGCGGCTTGTCTTTCCACCTCTTGGCGCCATACTCCTGCTCGCCCAAAGCGCTCCGAATGAGGCCGCGTTCGCTGCCGACATAAGCTGGGCATCGACTCCTCCTTTGAGAGTGGTAATCCACAAGGCCAGGCAGGTGCTGGCGGTTTACGAGGGCGCTCGCCTGATCAAGACCTACCGGGTGTCTCTTGGGCTGGAGCCTGTGGGACCGAAAACCGAGACAGGGGACAGGAGGACCCCCGAAGGCGAGTATTTCATTTGCAGCAAGAGCGCCTCAAGCAGCTTTCATCGGTTCCTTGGCATCAGCTATCCCGGAGAGCTGGATGCCATGCGAGCATTCGAAGACGGCCAAATCTCCCTTGAAACCCGCAACGCGATCATCCGCAGCGCGAAGGAGGGTCGAACGCCGCCGTGGAATACGAAACTCGGCGGCTGGGTCGGTATCCACGGGTACCCCACCGAAGGCAACCAGAAGCGGTGGGTGTCGCTCCTCTATCCCAAGCCCCACAATTGGACTAACGGATGCATTGCTCTCTGGGATTCGGAGATCGAGGAATTGTATGAGATCCTGCCCGTCGGCACGCCTGTTACGATACTGCCGTGAAAAAACCTACTGTAGAACGATGCTCGCCACGCAGACAACAACAGGCCATCATTTCATTCCTGAGATTCGGATTGTCCCTGATCCCTGAGAACTCTCTTCAGCTGATTCCGCAGCTCGGGAATTCTGCTCTGGACTACGTCCCAGACAATCTCATAGTCAACGCCAAAGTAACCGTGAATCAGTCGATCGCGCATCCCAGCCACTAAGCGCCATGCGATCTCCGGATATCGCTCTTTCAGATTCTGTGGAATTCGCTTAGATGCCTCCCCGATAATTTCGAGGCTTCGCACGAAGGCCCGTTTAAGTGTTGCATCGTTGAGAAAACCATCCTTCTCCAGCGCTTCACTGCTGGAGATAAGGAATTCAATTTCCTCAAGCATGTGTCGCACATACTCAAGCGGCGAGGTCGACATATTCCACCTCTTCGAGGATGTGCGGGCCGATATAGGGACTAAGAGATTCTACAGTAACCACATGTACGTTGCGTTCCAGGATTTCCTCAAGGAAGAAGCAGAGATCCATGAAAGCGTCAAAAGTTTTCCTGCCAGGCTCGAATGACACAAGTAGGTCAACGTCGCTGTCGCTGCGCTGATCACCGCGAACAAAGGAGCCGAACAAGCCGAGTCTGCCGACTCCAAGCGCCTTCAGGCGGTCACGGTTACGGAGCAGCCGTGCGAGGATGTCACTCTTGGTTAGGATAATGGGGGCCATAGGGATCCCTTGCCGCAATCCGTCGCGCCTCTTCCAGCAAGTTGTCGGATATCTGTATGGTTGTTTTCATATTGCTAACCATGCACTCAAGCTGTCTCGATGTCAAGGCGTACAACGTGCCGCGGGCCTACAGCCGAAAGATCCTGCCGCCCGTGTCTTTCGATGCTACTGGTGGCATTCCGCCACACACGCCCGAACGTGCCGGGAATCCCAATCGTACTTTTTCATGCACTCATCGTAGCAATCCTCAGGTGACAACGGTTCTTCGAGAAGCCCGCTGCCCACAGAACTGCTAAAGAGCGAGCCTTTCCGATTTGCCAGCGATTCCCATACGGCCAACATCGTCCATGCAAGAAATATGAATCCGCACACTGCGAGGATGATCACCGTAACGATAGTCAGCATGCCTGTATCCATGTCGGACCTCCTGAATAGGGAGCATTGATGTCAACATTGAGGAGTGGAAAGACCTTTTCCGCAAGTTACGGTCCCTTTCGTGCAGGCCTTCGCTCACCCCTCTTAACATCTTAGTCAGAACATGAGGTCCCGCGGACCCGACGTCAAGGAGGGCACCGAGTAATACAAACGTGCGCTCACAGTGATAGTATTTGTCCGGTCGGCCCGAATCGTGGCGCACACGCGGGTGCGCCCCTACAGATGCGCCGTACCATTTTGAAAGCAGGTTCGCTTACCATATCAAGACCGAATCTTCGGCGGGATGTCAGTCCCGCACTTCTTGCATCGCACGGATTTGTATTTGTCTTTTGTCGACACGACTTGGCGATGTCTGCACTTGGGACATACCCGCGTGAGGTTGACCACCGCGCCCACGACAGCCATCAGGAAGGGATTCATTGCTCAGGACCTTTTCTCGCTCTGCCGTTCCAAGCTGGGGATTAGCTTGGTATTGTCCATCAGATGGTTGCTGCGGAGAATGAAAGGTCTGTCATCTGCTTGCAGGGGACGCCGTCTCGACAACTCTGCCGGCAGCAGGCCTCACAAGATCGTCGACGGCCTTCTTGCTCCCGGCTACAATCAGAACATCCCCTGCCTTGATAACCTCTTGTGGAGACGGGGCCGTGATCTGCGCATCTCCCCGTCGAATGCTGATAATGGAGGCACCGAACTCGTTACGGAAATTCAGCCCGCCAATCGTCTTGTCAATCCACGGCGAGTCGACAAAGACTTCAACGGCGCCAATGGCGAACTCATCCATTTGGTTGTCGGTCCCGACCGCATCTTTTGTCTTGATGAAGTTTGTGGCGCGCTCCACATTTTCTCTCTCGCCAAGGAGGACCAATCTGTCGCCTGGGAATAGAGTAAAACCGGGACCAGGATCAAAATAGCTCTTTCCCGCGCGACTTACGGCTAGTATAGATACGCCGTGTTCTGATCTTAGAGGGATTTGATCTATTGTCTTGCCGCTGAACACTGACCCGGGTCGGAGGCGGACTTCCTTGAGCGCGCTTGGCCAAATCATTTTGTCTGGCAACGCGCGCATAGCTTCGGTCAAGGAGTCAACGGCTTGCTCAGCAGCGTCCACAAAAGGACGCAACACTATGTCTGCTCCGACACGCGTCAGCGTTTCCGCTTCTTCAGGGCTAAACGCGGTCGCGACGATTCTCGCCCCGAGTCGATCTTGTCTCAGGTCCTTGACTAAGGTCACATTAGCCTCGAGATTTGGTATAGCAACCACCACCCACCTCGCTCGATGCAGGGGCAGGTGCTCGAGTATTTCCGGGTCTGTCGCGTCTCCGTAGAGAACCCGCAAACCCCGTTGTCGCCACCATGCCAGTATTTCCGGGTCAAAGTCGACGGCAATTACGCTCTTGCCTCGCTCCAACAGTCTGTGAGCTATATTCGTGCCATACCTCCCCAGACCGAAGAGAATTACGTCCACAGGCTCAACCGAATGGAGATCTTGCCCAGAGGTTTCGCGGTACGGATCCTTGCGCTCAAACAGGGAAAGCCAATGAGAGAAGGTCTGATACAGGTACCCGGAATAGATAATCATATATGTTGACAGACCAATTGTGATAATCCCTACGAGGGTTATTAGTCCCACAGTATCCTTGTCGATGTGCCCCAGGTTGAGACCCAACGAGGCAAGTATCAAGGAAAACTCGCTGATCTGGGCGACTGCCAGCCCGGCCAGAAAGCCCGTACGCCGGCGATACCCCATGATGCCCATGATGATCATCACTATCAAAGGATTGCCTATAAGTACAAAGGCAGAAAACACGGCGGCCTCGGCAAGTTGACCGCCCAGCATTGACAAATCCAGTCGAGATCCAAGGTTTATGAAGAAGAAGAGGAGAAGGAAATCTCTGAGAGTGACCAAGCGCGAACCAATGGCCTCGCGATAATGGGTTGACGCGAGACTGACACCGGCAAGAAATGCACCAACCTCCATACTGAAGCCCATAGCGTTGCCCGCCGCCCCCAAAGCGACGGCCCACGCAATGGAAAAAAGCACAAGAAGTTCGGGAGGGCGAGCAAGCAAATCCAGCATTCGAGGAATCACGCTCCTCATGAGGATCAGCAATCCGCCGAGAAACACGAACCCCTTTGCCCCGGCCTTGAGGATTTCCCACAGGAATGAATGATGCTGATCTCCAGCCCCTCCCATCGCCGAAAGAGCGATCATCGCCAATATCACCATGATGTCTTGCACGATCAGAAATCCTACGGCAATTCTTCCATGCAAGGAGTCGATTTCCCTCTTGTCCGACAAAAGCTTCACAATGATGACGGTGCTGGAGAACGTAAGAGCTACAGCTGTGTAAGCCGCGCTCACAACCGACATTCCTAAGCCCAGCGCAATCAGGAACCCGAAAAAGGAAGTGAATACTACCTGTCCAAGCCCCGTGGCGAGAGCAACGGAGCCCATCGTACGAATCAGGTGCAAATCCAGTTTGAGACCAACGATGAAGAGGAGAATGGCGATCCCGATTTCTGCCAATAATTCGATTTGACCGTGACTTGCAACCAAATGCAGTCCGGATGGACCCACGAGTATACCGACGGCAATGAACGACACAATGAGAGGCTGTCGAAGCCTGCTCCCAATGGCCCCGACGAGAGCTGCAAGCAACAAAATGACTGTTACTTCGAGAAAAGTGTTTTCAAGAGCCACTCATACCCCCTATCAGGCAAGAACGCCTTGGACCCGCCGTGCCTGGCGCCGGCCGCAAAAAGATCCCGCGGTTACGTCCGAGGACATGATTGCACCCGTATCCAGGTACTCATACCGATACCCTCTCAAAGAGGTAACTTTAACGACGCTCGGTAGGGGCCGACCCACGTGTCGGCCCGGCTTTCAGGGCGCACACGCGGGTGCGCCCCTACCAGGACCGTGTTGCTGATTTGATGACGCATTCGCATGAAAGTCGTCGCCATAAGCACCTGCTATCGGGTGTGCGTATGGGGAGGTGCGGAGGGGAGATGGGGTCTCCCCTCCGCAGGATGGTGCAGCGTGGCGCTCTTAATACCCATCTCCGAGGCGAAGCGACGGAGTGTTCACCGAAGCCGACGACTTTCATGATTCGTTGTGCCCAAAAACCGGGGCATGGTCGTTGGTATCAGTCTTTTGGTGCATCTGTCTAGAGCCCTCTAAATACTTCCGAGGACGCAGAGCATTTTAACGACTCGACAATCGAAGTATCGAACCCATCTCCACGCAGGTAGAGGCCTTGGTCCGGCAGGAGGCTACGTATGGTCCGGTCCACAAGTTTGGGATTCCGGAAAGTCCCTATCGCCGCATGACATATTATCTTATTATTTCAAGATGTTATTAACATTATAACTCAATAAAATCCATATTCAAAGCAAAATTGCTTGATTTCAAAAAACGTATTCGTTAATCACGACAGATCAAGGCCCTGGAGGCGTGATTCTGCCGGGAGGTCTGTGCTTGACAGCGCGTCATCTGATCTTTCTCGTGATCCTGTTGGTTGCGCCGGCCGCAGCCTTCGCCCAGGTGGAAATGATTGAGATTTACTGCTCCTCGTGCGGCTTCAGCGGACGGTTTCACCAGGGAGCGGGACCGAACGAAATCGCGCGCAATATCCAATACCTCATCGTGGTGTGCGAGCGGACCCGCGAAGTGAGGTCGGTCAAAGTCCCTATCAATCCCGATGCGCCGACGAACGGCGAGCCACTTCTGGCGCGGCAGTACGGAACGGGCGTCTCGAAAATCCTCGGCATCCAACTCCCCAAGTTTCTCCTGCCGGGCACGACTTGTCCATTGTTTCCGGTCGCGACGTACCTGGAGGCCAACCTATGCCCTCTTGACGGTCTGCCGGGCGTCCAGTACGCTATCGTCCAACCATATTGACCTCTCGTCGCCACTCGGCGTGGATGGGACTGATGAAGATCCTTTTTTGTGGAGAGTCGTTTACAAGCGGGTTTGACGCGCTGCGTCGAGCGCTTCCTGACGATGAGATCATGAACTGCCCGCAAAACCGCGTCGTAGACCTTGGAATTGACACTGACGTTCTGGTTCCTCAAATGCACCGCCTGGAACCGGAACTCATCCAGGGCACGAAAGCCCGCATGATCCACCAATGGGGCGTCGGGCTGGAAGGTGTTGACATTCCGGCCGCATCGGCCCGCGGGATCATGGTGTGCAACGTTCCCGGTGACGCGACGGCAAACGCGGAATCCACCGCAGAGCACGCGGTCTTTCTCATGCTGGGCGCTGCCCGGCGGATTCACGATTGCTTGAGCGCTTTCGAGCGCGGGGAATGGGGCGGCCCCATGGGTGAAGGCCTCCACGGCAACCGAGCGCTCATCTTCGGTCTGGGCAGAGTGGGTCGGGCCCTCGCTCGGAAACTCAAGGGCATGGGTATGGTCGTGGACGCCATCCGGAGGTCGCCGGCGACGGAAGACCAAACCGAACTGGGCCTGGATCGGATCGGCGCCCCTTCGGACCTGCACCGTATGGCCGCGGAGGCCGACTTTGTGGTTTCAACAGCAACGCTGACCGACGAGACCCGCGGCATTTTCAGCCAAGACCTCTTCCGCGTCATGAAGCCGACCGCGTTCGTGGTCAACGTGTCCCGCGGACCGGTGGTAAACCAGGAGGACCTGCTGGACGCGCTCCGCAACGGCACGATTGCGGGCGCGGGGCTTGATGTGTTCACCACGGAGCCGCTCAAACCCGATCATCCTTTCTTGGCCATGGCAAATGTCTTCGCCACGCCGCACGTCGCGGGGGTTACCCGACAGAACGTCGAGGGAGTAGCCCGCGTGGTGGCAAACAACATTAACCGGTTGCGAGCCGGCGAGGCGCCGCTGTTCTGTGTGAATTTTCGAGATGTTTTTCCGGGTGGTAATGTGAACGAAAGAATCGGAGCATAGCCCTGCAAACCGGCCGACCGACAGGTCGCTCCTTCCCCACTGCATCCGGCATCAGGGCCCTCGCGCACACAAATTGGGATTAGCTGATCGCGCTCCCCACCACTTCAAGTCCATCCAACCGTTCCACCCTCACCTGGAGAAACCTCGCTTCGGAAAAGTCATCCGATACCACCACTCTGACCGGAATATAGTTGTCGGTGCGCACGACAACGGGCCCTCCCGGCGCGGCAGCCTCCTCGAGGACCGCAATGAGCACTTTGCCGTGGAAGCGTTCGTAGAACGACCCGCGCAGCGACGCTGACAGAGCTCGGAGTTCCTCGACTCGAGCGCGGGCCGCGTCCGCGGAAACCTTCGGCTTGTACGAAGCAGCAGGCGTGCCGGGCCGTGGCGAAAAGGGAAACACATGTAGATACGCCGGCTTGAGTTCCCGAATCAAATCGAAAGTCGATCGGAACGCACTCTCGCCCTCTCCAGGAAAGCCCACCATCACGTCCATTCCTACGCACGCGTCAGGACAATACGAATAAATCCTTCCCATCAGGTCTCTGATGAGGCGCGAATCATAGGGCCTGCCCATGTGCCGCAGGATCGCATCGTCTCCGCTTTGGAGCGGAATGTGAAAGTGCCGGCAGATCGCGGGATGATCGCTCACCAACTCGATCAGGCGATCGGTGAGTTCCTGAGGCTCGATAGAGCTGAGCCGGACCCGTACGGATCTGCACGCGTCAATGAGCCGCTCGACAAGATCCTCCAATGATAATCCCGGCTGGAGGTCCCGCCCGTACGCGGCGAGGTGTATCCCCGTGAGTACGATCTCTGCGACTCCCGCCTCCTCTAAACGACGAGCGTGGCCGATCGCTGTCTGCAACGGCAGGCTGCGGGATCGTCCCCGTGCCCGCGGCACGATACAATACGTACAGCATTGTGAGCAACCTTCCTGCACCTTGAGAAACGCCCGTGCTCTGCCGGGGATCGGCGCGACACCGAGATCCGGAAACTGCTCGGCTTTGGATACGAGCGCAGCTCGATTCCCGTCGGCGTGTGGGGAATCGATGAAACGCCGGAAGTCGGCTT
This sequence comes from Desulfomonile sp., assembly GCA_020216785.1. Lineage (GTDB taxonomy): Bacteria > Desulfobacterota > Desulfomonilia > Desulfomonilales > Desulfomonilaceae > JAIWNO01. Next base: position 1,821 of record JAIWNO010000028.1, on the reverse strand, counting down.
TTTCCAAGGTCCTCAGCACTAATCTCCGCTCATCCGAGTCTTTCAGAGATGACGGATTCACTTCAGCAAGGCAGCCCGTTACCACGATCCGCGCGGTCGGATAGCGCTCCGCAAGGCTGTGCACCATGCGCCGGGATTTGGCTTCTGCTCGGGAAGTGACGCAGCAGGTGTTCACCAGCACCAGGTCGGGTTCCGCGGCGGTCTGATCGATCCGATAGCCGCTTTCCTCGAGGATGCGGGCCATGCTCGCGGCTTCGGCCTGGTTGACCTTGCATCCGAGTACGTGCACCGCTGCGATTCGTTGGCGGGTTTCTTCTTTCGTGGCGGGTAGTTTTGACATGATTCTGCTTCCATGTTATCAATCGACAGGTCCGACGTCAATTCTCCGGAGTTTTGCTGCGAGGGTCTTCCGTGAAAATCAGCCACTTCGAGGTCATATTGGCGATGGTGTTGGCCGCGATCGTGTTCACGATTCCTGTCGCGGCGCAGCAGCCACCGGGAAAAGCGCAAGGGCCGGCGGGACCCGACGAGTCCGGCCGAATCTTCGACATCAAAGTGCCCAAAGGCTTCGAGCAGGAACCGCAAGAGGAAGCAGGCATTATCAAATGGAAGAAGAACAGCGCTGAAATATACCTCGTCGTGGGGGACCTTTTCCTCGAATCGGGACAGGGCCTGTTCGAGGAGCTATTCAAGGCAGCAACAGCGAACAAGGATTTCGAGAATGTGCAGAAGCTCAGCATCAAGGGCGGACACGGTCTTATGTACACGGATAAATCGCCGGGCGATCCGGGCCGCCTGCGCTCGCTGCACGTAACGATTATTACAGACAAGAAAGTGATACAGATCGACTTCACTGCGCCGGACAAGGACTTTGCGTCCTTGGCATCCGAGTTCGAAGCCGCCCGAAAGTCGTTCAAACTCAAAAATGCCAATCCGTAAAGAGGCTCGGTACATGGCGGAGTCGTCATTCGCCACGCTGTTCAGGTCTATTCCGTCGGTGGACCGACTACTCAGCGCCCCCTCGCTCTCAGCCCTGCGGGAACGATACGCTGACGAGCTGTTCAAAAACGTGGTTCGCCGTGCGCTTGGCGAATTGCGTGAGGACATTCGCCGCGGCAGGGCCGGAGAGCCCGACTGCACCATCGAAACCGTAACTTCACGCATCGGCCGACTGGTTGAGAAGCGGCTCGGGCCGAAGCTCCGCACGGTCATTAACGCCACGGGTGTGGTTATCCACACCAACTTGGGGCGGTCGTGCTTGTCGGAGCAGGTCATTGACCGAATTGCGGCCGCGGCCCGTTCGTATTCCAACCTGGAGTACAATTTGGAATTGGGGCGCCGCGGGGAGCGCAACGCTCATCTTCGGGAACTCATGGAAGAGTTGACCGGGGCAGAGGCGGCGCTCGCGGTAAATAACAACGCGGCCGCGGTGCTGCTTGCGCTTTCCAGCCTGGCCGCGGGTCATGAGGTGGTAGTCTCCAGAGGGGAGCTTATCGAAATCGGCGGTTCGTTTCGCATACCGGATGTGATGGCGCGATCGGGCGCGATTCTCAGAGAAGTCGGAACTACCAATCGAACCCACCCGCGTGATTACATCAACGCAATCAACGACCAGACCGCTTTGATCCTCAAAGTCCATCCGAGCAACTATCGCATTGAAGGGTTCACACGGGAGGTGGAACTGGAGGAGCTGGTCCGGATCGGCCGGGACAAAGGTGTCCCGACAATGATGGACCTCGGGAGCGGCTGCTTGGTCGATCTGACTCGCTACGGCATCGAAGGCGAAGTGACCGTGCAGCAGGTCATCGCTGCGGGCGTCGA
>JAIWNO010000027.1 GCA_020216785.1 Desulfomonile sp. | reverse complement strand
GTTTAAGCTCAAGGGCCTTGTTATAAGATTCAATAGCGCGAGCTCGGTCGCCGGTGAGGTTGTAGATTTTTCCCAGCAGCGAGTATCCCTCATCGTACTTCGCGTCGAAGATTGTTGCGATGCGTGCCATGACGAGCGCGTCCGCAATCTTGCGATTGCGGGCCAGAATTATTGCGACTCTCGCGTACAGGTAGGCTGAAGAGGGGTCGAGAGAGAGAGCTTTACGATAATACCGGAAGACGGCCTCCATGTCGCCTTGCGCTTCGGCCTGTTCGGCGAGCAGAAAGTACAAGCCGGGATCCTGGTCGATGTCCGGTATCTCGAAGGGGCCGCTTTCAGAGACATCCAGCCTGGCAAATTGGTGCGCCCAGCAGAGCCCGCAGGCGAGCGCAATCAACACAGCCGCCACGGACAACAAATACTTCGGATACCTGTTCATCGGTCTTGCCTTTCTGCCAAACTTCACAGACCCGCAGTGTTTCTACCCGAATGAGGGGCTTATCGCTGCTTGCCGTCGCGAAGCTCGGCAATTACCTTATCGTATGGAGGATGCCCGAAGACGGCGCTGCCGGCAACGAAGACGTCCGCTCCGTGCTCCACGAGGTCTCGGGCATTTGCGGGACTGACCCCGCCGTCCACTTCGATAAGGACTTTGTACGTCGATCGATCGATCATATCCCTGAGCCGCCGGATCTTGGGTAACATGGTTGGAATGAAGCTCTGTCCGCCGAAGCCGGGATTCACCATCATAACCATGACCACGTCCAGCTCCGCCATCACATGCTCGACCGCTTCCGGCCCCGTCGACGGGTTAAGCGCCGCGCCGGACTTCATGCCCAGTTCCCGAATCCGTGTGAGCGTCCGGTGCAAATGGTAGGTCGCTTCCGGATGGACCGTGAGAATATCCGCACCTGCCGCATGGAACGCCTCGAGGTATCGGTCCGGGTCCGAGATCATAAGGTGCACGTCCAGCGGCAGATCGCACGCGCGCTTCACGGCTTCCACAATCATCGGACCGATGGTGATATTCGGCACGAAATGGCCGTCCATCACGTCCACATGAATCCAATCCGCACCGGCGGCCTGTACGGCTTGAAGCTCTTCGCCGAGCCTGGTAAAGTCAGCCGACAGAATCGACGGCGATATGACAATCTGTTTGTTGTCGACCATCAGAACTCCGTTTCCGGCCGCTTATAGCGACCTAGATTCCGATGCCTTCGACCGCATGTCCGCACTTTGGACAGCGCCCGTCCTTGATATTGTTGCGAGTGATCGTATACCCTGAGCGTTGGATGAGCACGTGTGCACAGCCCGGACAAACGGTTTTTTCACCGTCCGCCCACGGCAGATTTCCCGTGTACACATAAGAGAGCCCCGCGTCGAGACCTATCTGCCTGGCGGTCACGAGCGCCTGCGCATCGGTAGGCGGGATGCGTGTCTCCAGGTAATTGGGGAAGAACCGGCTCACATGCCAGGGAGTTTCCGGACCGAGGTCCCGGCGGATAAAATCCGCCATGGCCTTGACCTCGTCAGTGTTGTCGTTCAGACCGGGGATGAGGAGCGTTGTCACTTCCACCCAAATCCCGAGTTGCTTCATGTACCGGAGCGTATCCATCACACCCGCGCGCCGAGCCTTGCAGTACTTCTTATAAAAGTGATCGTTGAACGCCTTCAGGTCAACGTTGACCGCATCAAGCAACCCCTTGGAGTCGTCCAGCATGTCGCGGGTCATGTAGCCGTTGGTAACAAACACGTTGAGAAGCCCGCGCTTTTTGGCCTCCGCCATTGTATCGCGGGCAAGCTCGTAATATATGGTCGGTTCCGTATACGTGTATGCGATGCTCGTGCACTTGCGCGCCACGGCCAGCTCTGCAAGCCGCGCCGGCGCTACGGCCTCGCCCTCGATCCGCCCCACGTCGCGAGCCATTTGTGAGATGGTATAATTCTGACAGAACGAGCACCGGAAATTGCACCCGGGCGTGGCAATCGAAAAGGACCTCGATCCGGGCTGCACGTGAAACAACGGTTTCTTTTCGATAGGGTCCACGTTCGCGGAGATCACCTTGTCGTAGACGAGGCTGTAAAGGATCCCTCCGTGATTCTCCCGCACAAAACAAATCCCGCGCTTCCCGTCGCGAATCCTGCACCCGTGGCGACATAGACGGCACTTGACCTGATTCTTTTCCAGCTTGTCGTAGAGAAGCGCTTCTTTCATGGTCACCTCTCCTTGAGCATGGCGAGCACGCGGCCCACGAGCCCGTCGAAGCTGCCGTTGGACATGATCAGCACCACGTCTCCATAGTGCAGCTCCGTGGAGAGAAATGCAACAATCCCGTCGGTGTCGCCAAAGGCCCAGGCTTGCTTGCTTTCGTTCCGCAGGTCGGCGGCCAGCCGGGTGCTGTTGAACCGGTCGGCCTCGGGAATCGCTTCCACGTCCCGCGGCTCCCTCAACACAATCAAGTCGGCGTCGGAGAAAGCGGAAACATACGCTGTCTGAAAGACGGCCCTTCGGCTCGTATTGGTTCGCGGCTCAAACACGGCGACCAGCCGCGAATTCGGATAGCGCCTCCGAATGCCGCTGCACGTAACCTTTACCGCTGTGGGATGGTGGGCGAAATCATCGATTACCGTGACGCCGGCCTCTTCTCCCACGACCTCCTGCCGGCGCTTCACTCCGCGGAATGATTCGAGTCTGGATAGCGCGTTCCCGGGACTGACGCCTTCACCGGCCGCCACGGCTACCGCGGCCAGTGCGTTGAGCACGTTGTGGAACCCTGTAACGGGCAGAGTGCCACGAGCGGCTTCGCGTCCGTTCCGTGCGAACGTTACCTCCATGCCGCTCGTTGTAGTGATTGCTTCTTTTACGGTCCACTCGGCTGGGCGTTCGGCCTTGTAGCCTTCCACCTCTACCGTGGCAGCGGCGGCAACATCGGCCACTTCCGCGTCGTCCAGGTTCGCGATTAGTCGTCCGTTCGGCGGGATAAGGCGAACGAACGAGCGAAATTGCTCCTTGATCTCGTCAAGGCTGGCGTAGATGTCGCCGTGGTCGAACTCGCACGAGGTGATCACCCCCACGTCCGGCTGGTAATGGAGAAACTTCGGGGTTTTCTCGAAATACGCGGTGTCGTACTCGTCCCCCTCCACGACGAAGTGGCTTCCTCGGCCAAGGCGATAGTTGCGCCCGAAATGCCCCGCTATCCCGCCGATCATGAACCCCGGATCGAGTCCCTCCGCGTAGAGGATCCACGCAATCATCGCCGACACAGTGGTCTTGCCGTGAGTCCCTGTTACCACGATCCTGGTTTTGCCGTCGGCAAAGTACCGGGTGAGCGCGGCGGGGAGCGTGGTGTAAGGAATACCGGACATCTGTAGCGCCGCAGCCTCGGGATTGGCGCGCCGAATAACGTTGCCCACGACAACAAGGTCGGGCCGCGGATCGAGATTCTCCGGTCGGTATCCCTCCGTAACGTGGATGCCAAGCCCGCGCAGGAAGTCACTCACAGGCGGGTACATCCCCTGATCCGACCCGGTGACTCGAAGGCCGATCTCGTGAAACATACCTGCCAGCGCGCTCATCCCCGTGCCGCAGATCCCCATCAGGTGGACGTGCGCCGGTCGATCTGGCAGCAGGGAGAGCGGCTCCCCGTCACCATGAAGGCTGTCGGTCATCAACTCTCGGTCGGCGCGTAATAGCACCGTTTAGGAGAAATGACGAGCCCTTGCTTCTTGAGGGAATCGATAATCTTCGAGACTTCTTTGGATTCCAGGTTCGTAGCCTTGGCCACGTCACCGGGCCTCACCGGCTTACCAGCCTTTTTCATTGCATCGAGAACGATCTTTTCATTTTGATTCATTGCTTGCCCCTCCGTTCGCGGAAGCCGTAAATGTATGACTCAGCTTGCGCGCCCCCCCTTTTAGACCAATGCTGCGCTCTTTTCAACTCATTTGGCTCTTCATCGAACGATGATCTTGGCGCTTGACGCAACCTTCTACCGGTGGTATCCACGTGCGCCATGACTTCGCCCGATTTGCCATTCCTTGAACCATTTGCGCCTCGGAAATGGGAGGTGGAGGAGCTGGTCCGCGCAGCGCTCGACGTGAAGGAACGGGCCTGGGTCCCTCTGAGCCGCTTTCACGTCGGAGCCGCGGTCGTCACCCGGAGCGGCCGCATATTTGCCGGCTGCAACACCGAGTCACTTATCCCGATCCTGAGCGTCTGTGCCGAACGCAACGCGGTAAATCACGCAATCATCCACGGTGAGACAAGTTTTCTCGCCGTGGCCGTGACATCGGACCTCCACGCGCCCCTGCTGCCGTGCGGCGCTTGCCTCCAGTATCTTCAGGAGTTCGCGCGGCAGGACGGACGGGACATCCTCATTATCGCGGAGGGGCGCTCCGGCAATCGGGTCACCACCAGCGTCGAGGAATTGTTCAAGGGCGGGTTCCCCGCGGAGGCCTCGGTGCATGAAATTGTGCAGGACTCCTTCCGCTGGACCGCGGAGGAGGAATGAGGAGAGGTGAGAAAAGGTAGGATCGGCTATCTCCGATTCGGAGGATTCGCGGATAGCGACGTTCACTGATTCCACTTTCTGATTTGTCGGTCTCACCCGTCAGTTGACGGACGGAGGCGAAGAAGTCCGGTAGACCTCACGTGAACAGACCGCGTCACTCTTCCTGTTCCGGCCCCAGGCGAATGATCTTCACATCTTTAATCCGGTTTCTCGCCATTGCGAGCACCTGGAATCTCCACGCAGCAAAGTCCACGTACTCGCCCGGCGATGGAATCTTGCCGAGGTAGTCCATGATAAATCCCGCCAGCGTCGAATAGAACTTGGACGACGGCAACGCGATGCCGTGACGCCCTTTTAGTTCGTGCAGCGTAATCTGACCGTCCACCACGAGCGCGCCCTCCGGTTTGACAAAGCGTCCACGCGCAAGCTCCGGACCGATCGCGCTGTCGATCTCCCCCACGAGTTCTTCGAGAATATCCTCCAGAGTGACAATGCCGTCGATGACTCCATGCTCGTCGACAACGACCGAGAAATGGACATCCTTCTTCTGCATGGTCGCGAGGACGCGATCCACGGTTTGTCCTCTTGCGGTAAACACCGCGGGCCGGAGAAGGCGAGTAGACGGGGACTTTGGATCGTGGAGGAGCACGTCCTTGATGTTGACCACTCCGATAACGTTTTCTCCCGTGGTCTCGACGACCGGAAAATAGGTGAAAGGATGCGCTCGATAGGTGTTCACAATCTTGCGCCTGAGCTGCGGGTCTCTTCGCGAATCCACCTCTACCGCGATGATGCGGTGCCGAGGCACCATGATGTCCTCAACACGAATATGAGACAGCCGCGTCACCCTGACGAGCATGTCGTACACGTCGGACGTCATCTCTCGGCTCTCCACAAGTTCCGACGCCATCATGCGGAGTTCTTCGGCAGTGACGGCAACGGCCTGGTGAGACCGGGATACTCCAATCACTCGCAGAGCAGCCCACGTCGAAACAGTCAACAGCCTGACCACCGGCCGCATAATCCGGGAAAAAAATCGGAACGGCCCGGCCAACGCCAGGCTGATCCGACCAGGAAACCGCCTGGCCAGCGATTTCGGCACCAACTCTCCAGCAACAAGGCTTACGTACGAGATGGTTGCAGCCACCAGAAAAATCGCCAACGACTGCCCGAAAGGAGAGGCAGGCTCGACCCCCACGGCGGCCACGACCGGGGCGAGAAAATCCACCGCAAACGCGCCTCCAAGCACAGATGACAAGGTGCCCACAAAGGTTACCCCGATCTGAACGGCCGCGAAGAAGTCATCGATGTTGCTCTGCAGGAATATCGCGGTGGAAGCGCCGCGTTTGTTCTCGTTTTCCAGCCGCTTCAGTCGCGCCCGGGACACTGAGACCAGGGCGATCTCCATTGCCGCAAACAGCCCGTTCACGACGATCAACAGCCCAATGACGGATATCAACAGGGGGACGGAACTCATTGCGCTCTCCAGTGGCGACTGGTGATGGGGCTCCACCTGTCCGCTCACGCTCGGGTCGCCCTCGTCGATCCGAGGCCCGCATCAGAACCGGGGACCCGGACCATTTTGAATGCATTTGGAGCAAGGCGCAAGGACGGCGCCCGGAGACGGAGGAAAAAGGACGGCGGCATCACGAACCCAGAACCGTCATTACAAACTTCGGATAATAGTCTTGATCTTTCAATATATTATATGATATAATTAATTAATTCTATTATATAAGGTTGAATTATGTCTAATATTTCAGAGAAAAAATATAAATCAATTAGAATAAGGACAATTGACTTCCTCGAACATCTTGAAGTCGATACTTCAGATGAAGAGTTAATCCAAAAATACAACATATCTTGGCAACAACTATCGCAAATATATTCCAAACTCCTCCACAGGGGACTGCTCTCCCTCGACGACCTCCGAAGACGCCTTGCCTTGAGAGTCGGAAAAAGTGCTTCGCATATTCCCATTGTCGAGATCCAGGAGGAATTCCCCGAATACCAGTGCTCGTTCTGCGGATTCACTTCCCTGTTTCACTTCACGGCGTGCCCTGAGTGTCACGCGGTGAATCTGCGGCGATTGACGAGGCGCTCTATCTTGGAGCTGCGGCGCCGCCGCGCGGCCGCTTCAACCGCGGCCCGGTGAGCGGCGGCGCTCCGAGCGCTCATCCGTAATTGCCGCCCTGGAGGTATTACATTATAATTAATTGATAAGCAGGTCAGCGCCAGTCCTTGATGTCAGAGGGACGGCGCGACGGAGGCGCGTCATGGCGGGTCGAGTTCGATCCCTAAGAAATCACGCACGCAAGCGCCCCGTGTCGTCCGTGGAGGTTAGTCGGCACGGTCTGGTGGTTCATCGCTTTTTTAGCGCTCCTGAGCAGGACCCGCTGGATACGGTGGAGTGGGTCCGGCGACACGCGGTCATCCGCAGCGAAGACGGCAAGGTAATCTTCGAGCAGACGGACGTGGAAGCGCCGGCGTACTGGTCGGATATGGCGGTGAACGTGGTCGTCTCGCGTTATTTCCGCGGAGTGCCCGGCTCGCCCGATCGGGAAAAGAGTATCAAGCACCTCATTCTTCGTGTGGTCGATACCATTCACAGGTGGGGCTTCGAACAGCGGTATTTCAGGTCGGAAGAGGACGCTCGCATCTTCCGCAACGAGCTGTTGATGTTGCTGCTTCACCAGAAGGCGACCTTCAACAGCCCGGTCTGGTTCAACTTGGGCGTAGATGAGGCGCCCCAGTGCTCCGCCTGCTTCATTCTCAGCGTCGAAGACACCATGGAATCGATCCTCGAATGGTACCGCCAGGAAGGGATGATCTTCAAGAGCGGGTCCGGCGCGGGGATCAACGTTTCCACCCTAAGATCAGCCAGAGAAGCGCTCGGAGGAGGCGGCACCGCATCTGGTCCGGTCTCATTCATGAAAGCGGCGGATGCATCCGCCGGTGTGATCAAGTCAGGGGGTAAGACCCGGCGGGCCGCAAAAATGGTAATTCTGGACGTGGACCATCCGGATATCCTGGAGTTCATTCGCAGCAAGGCCCAGGAGGAAGCCAAAGCGCACGCGCTCATAGCCACGGGGTACGGTGGGCCGTCGGGTCAGGCAGCGTACGGGACGGTCGCATTCCAGAATTCCAACCACTCGGTGCGGGTGACGGACGAGTTCATGGAGGCCGATCGGGACGACAACACCTGGACCACTCACTACGTGCTCACCGGTGAGAAGGCCGATACGTACCGCGCTCGCGATATCACGGCGGAAATCGCCCGGGCTGCGCACTTCTGCGGCGATCCCGGCATGCAGTTCGACTCCACCATCAACCGATGGCACACATGCCCCAACACCGCTCCGATCCGCGCGTCCAATCCATGCTCGGAATACATGCATGTGGACGATTCCGCGTGCAACCTTTCCTCATTGAAGCTGACCGCGTTCCTGGAGGGCGACCGTTTTCACACGGCCGCGTTTCGGCACGCTGTGGACGTGATGATTACAGCTCAGGACATCCTCGTGGACCGTGCGGGGTACCCGACCGAAAAGATTGCAGCCAATGCCCGAAATCTGCGGGCGCTTGGGCTCGGCTACGCGGACCTCGGGTCGCTCCTCATGCGGCTCGGTCTGCCCTACGATTCAGACGAAGGCCGCTCGTGGGCTTCTTCCGTGACGTCCCTCATGACCGGTGAAGCCTACCTCCAATCCGCCCGCATCGCCGCGGTCAAAGGACCGTTCACTGAATTTGAGAAGAATCGGGAGCCCATGCTCAACGTCATCCGTATGCACCGGGACTACTTGGAACGGATTCAGCGGTCCTCGGTGCCTAAGGATCTTGTGTCCCCGGCAAAAGAGGTGTGGGACCATGCCCTGGAAGCGGGTGAAAAGCATGGATACCGGAACTGCCAAGTGACGGTATTGGCTCCAACAGGCACTATCGGCTTTATGATGGACTGTGACACCACCGGTATTGAGCCGGAGCTGTCGCTCGTGAAGTTCAAGAGTCTCTCCGAAGGCGGGCATTTGAAGATCGTCAACCGCACGGTGCCGAAGGCGCTCGAACGGCTCGGATACTCTCGGGAGACGATCCGCCATATTGTCTCGGAGATTGAGCACAACGGGACCATTGAAGGAATCGACGAGCTGAAGCCCGAGCATCTGCCGGTGTTCGATTGCGCGTTTCGGCCGGCGAAGGGCAAGCGGTTTATTGCCCATGAGGGCCACTTAAAAATGGTGGCGGCGGTGCAGCCGTTCATTTCCGGCGCGATATCGAAGACCATCAACCTTCCCAATGACACCTCTCCCGAACAGATTGAGGAGATTTACCGTCTTTCATGGCGGCTCGGACTCAAAGCAGTGTCAATATACCGGGACGGATGCAAGATGGTGCAGCCGGTCAGTCAAAGCGCGTTTCATTACGGCAAGGTGCTCGGACCCGTGCGGCGGCGGCTCCCGATCGACTGCAAGAGCGTGCGGCACAAATTCGAAGTCGCAGGACAAAAGGGATACATCCACGCAGGGTTCTACGAGGACGGTACAGTGGGAGAAATCTTCATCCGTATGGCAAAGGAAGGGAGCACCATTTCCGGCCTGATGGACACGATCGCCACACTCACCTCTATCGCCCTTCAGTACGGTGTTCCGTTGGAGGCGTTGGTGAACAAGTTCAGCCACGTGCGGTTTGAGCCGTCCGGCTTCACCAGCAATCCCTCGATTCCTATTGCCAAGTCGCTGACAGACTACATATTCCGCTTTCTCGGGTTGCGGTTCCTTTCACCGGAAGAGCAAGAGGCTGCGGGGCTGCTTCCTCCCGGATCGAATTCCAACGAGTCGCCGCAGCGAACCGCTCTTTCAGTCCGGCATCCGGCCCCGGAACCTCCGTCACGGTCGAGAGGTCACACTTTCCAGCCTCAATCGGACGCGCCCGCGTGCCCGGATTGCGGCACGATCATGATACGCAGCGGCTCATGCTACCACTGCCTGAACTGTGGAGGGAGCAGCGGCTGCTCATGACAGGTGAAGGCAGCCCTGCGTTTCGTGAAATCGGAAACCATTCGGGTGAGAGCACCACGAGAGGCCCTGCGTGATTCTGCTGAGAAGACTTTATGATTGGGTGCTGTCGTGGGCGGAGACGCCGTACGCAGTTCCCGCGTTGTTCGTTCTGGCATTTGCGGAATCTTCCTTTTTTCCTGTCCCGCCGGACGTGCTACTCATTGCACTGGCCATTTCCATACCGGCGAAGTCGCTCTCTTACGCGCTCGTCTGTTCTGTGGGTTCCGTCCTGGGAGGGATGGGCGGTTACCTCATCGGGTACGAGTTCATGGAGGCCATAGGCAACAAAATCATCGCTTTTTACGGCTTTACCGATAGGTGGGATATGGTGGGATCGCTCTACAACCGCTATGCGGCCTGGGCGGTCGGCATCGCCGGCTTCACGCCGATCCCCTACAAGGTCTTCACCATCGCAGGGGGGGCTTTCAGGATTGA
>JAIWNO010000026.1 GCA_020216785.1 Desulfomonile sp. | reverse complement strand
CGGCCGATAACCGACTGGAACTCTCTCACCATGAAGGGATATGGATGCGGCCCCGCCACGGAACCGATCACGTAAAAGGTGTCTTTCACGTGCGTGGCCCAGTGTCGAAGGGCTTCGTTCATCGCGTCTTTCAGTGTCGCGGTGCCGGAAGTCACCGGATTCAGCCGCGCTCCCATGAGTCTCATGCGGAAAACGTTCGGCGCTTGCCGCTGCATATCAAGCTCACCCATAAAGACCGTGCACTCCAGCCCGAGCAGCGCCGCTGCAGCGGCCGTGGCGACTCCGTGCTGACCGGCGCCGGTTTCCGCGATGACTTTGGTCTTGCCCATATATCGGGCGAGCAGACACTGCCCGAGCGTATTGTTGATCTTGTGCGCTCCGGTGTGCAGCAGGTCTTCTCGCTTGAGGTAAAGTTTTCCGCCTCCCATTCGCTCGGAGAGCTGTCGCGCATAGAAAAGTGGTGTTTCGCGGCCGGCATACGACATTAGCAGCTCCTGCAACTCCTTGATGCAACGAGGCGAATTAAGAAACTCCGCCAACGCAGCTTCCAGCTCGTAGAGGGGCGTGATCAGCGTCTCAGGGACGAATCGGCCTCCAAACTCGCCGTAATAGCCTCGTGTATCGGGCCAGGAGTGCTGCGGTAATTCAGCCCTTGACTGCATGTATGAACTCCCTGATTTTTTTATGGCTTTTAATTCCGGGCTCAAGCTCCACGCCGCCGGCGACGTCTACACCGCGCGGCTGCACAATTCTGATTGCCTCTGCCACGTTTTCAGGTGTAAGCCCTCCTGCCAGAATGAGCCTGGACCTGAGCCCGTCCATCTCGCGGTCAAGGTGATCGTCAAGCATCGTCCAATCGAGCGCGATACCGGTGCCGCCGTACCGCCCGCCGGCGCCGGAGTCCACTAGAACCGCCTGGGCCCGGCAGGTCGCTGCATCCGCAAGTCCCAGGTCGGGGTTGAACCGAAATGCCTTGATCACGGGACGGCCCAGATCAGCGCATTCTTCGGGCGATTCGTCGCCCTGGAGCTGAATGACTTGAATGCGCGCGGTTTGCAGAATCTGCTCGATCTCGCTCCTGAGCTTGTTGACGAAAACCCCGACCGTAGTGGTGAATGGCGGAAGCTCCGAGATGATCGCGGCTGCCTTTGCGGGTGTGATGTATCGTGGACTAAGCGGGTGGAACACAAACCCGAGAGCGTCCGCGTCCGCGTCCACTGCGGCCAGTGCGTCTTCCAACCGGGTAATTCCGCAGATTTTGACTTGGACGATTCGTTTAGCAGTTTCCATTGACAAGGTCCTTGAGTTTTGTCTTCGGATCGACAGCTGTTACCAGGCTCTCGCCGATGAGAAAGCCTCGGACACCTGCATCCTTGAGGCGTACGATATCCGCGGAGATCTTGATCCCGCTCTCGGATATCACGATCCGATTCTCAGGCACATGGGGAGCCAACCGCAGGGTTACGCCGAGATCCACGTGCAGAGTGTTCAGGTCCCGATTGTTAATACCAACCACTTCCGCTCCGCATTCGAGGGCTACAGCCAGTTCGCGTTCGTCGTGAACTTCCACCAGCGGTTCCATACCCCATGTCCTGCCCAAGTCGATCAGCGATCTCAAAGAACCCGCGTCCAGTAGCGCAGCAATGAGGAGAAACGAATCAGCACCCGCGGCCCGTGCCTCCACCACCTGATACGGGTCGGTGAGGAAGTCTTTTCGCAGAATGGGAACGGAGACGTGCGCTCGGACGCGCTCCAGGTATTCCAGGCTTCCCATAAAGTGGTCCTGCTCTGTCAGCACAGAAACCGCGCATGCACCAGCACTTTCGTACGTTTGAGCCAGCGTTTCAGGATCGAAATCAACTCGCAGTAGTCCACGTGACGGCGACGCTCGCTTCACTTCAGCTATGATGTTGACGCGGCCCGGGGGGAACGCCTCTGCGAATTTCAGCGGCTGCGGCTGCGACGACGCGATCTCTTCCAGTGCTTCAAGCGGTTCTGCAGTTTTCTCGTCCTCAAGTCGGCGGCGCCTTGCAGCAGAGATCTTTTCGAGCACGTTGGCCGTCATCCCTGGAACTCCAGGAATGCGTCGAGCTTCTGCCTTGCTCTGCCCGAATCGATCGAATTTGCCGCCACTTTGAGCCCCTCCGCAAAGTCCTTGGCCTTGCCGGCGATGATGAGCGCTGCGGCCGCGTTCAGTAGCGCAATGTCGCGCCTGGCGCCTGGAACGCCCGCCAACACGCGCTGCAAATGCGCAGCATTGTCAACGGGAGAGCCTCCGCTGATTTCAGTGACCTCGCACAGCTCCAGGCCGAAATCACGCGGGTCGATCTGTGTGGTAGTGACACTGCCGCTTTCGACTCTCGAGATCCTCGTGGGAGCAGAAAGCGATATCTCATCCAACCCGTCCATGCCGTGGACAACCATAGCCGAGCGAATGCCGAGGCCGACCAGTGCGTGTGCGATGGGCTCGGTCAACTCCGGATCGTATACGCCCAACAGTTGGCACGACGCGCCTGCCGGATTGGTAAGCGGTCCCAGGATGTTAAACAGCGTGCGGATGCCCATTTCGCGGCGGGGCCCCGCAGCGTGCTTCATGGCCGGGTGTAGCGCAGGAGCAAAAAGAAAACCGAAACCTGTTTCGTCGATGCACCGTGCCACCGACTCAGGCGAGCGCTGGAGGTCCGCGCCCAGCTCCATGAGCACATCCGCGCTGCCGCACGAGCTGGAAACCGAGCGATTCCCGTGCTTTGCAATCCGGACTCCCGCTCCGGCCAGGATGAATGCGACGGTGGTGGAAATGTTGAAAGTGCCTGCTCCGTCGCCGCCTGTGCCACACGTATCAAGCAGCGGTGCGCCATTGTGGGCGACAGGCACCTTGATCGCCTTTGCTCGCATAACCCTGGCAGCGCCGGTGATCTCGTCCACAGTCTCGCCCTTCATTCTCAAGGCTGCGAGCAAGCATCCGATCTGGGCCGGTGTGGCACATCCGTCCATGATGTCGGACATAACATCGGCCATTTCGTCGCTTGTCAGCCCCTCTCGTCGGGAAACCTTCCGGATGGCCTCTTTTAAAACTTCACTTTCCGTCGGCTGTGGGACGGGGCTCTTGGAAGGTGCAGTCAATGCAGAGCGGGACGGCTTTCGTCCGTTGTCGCTCGCCGCAGGGCGGTCGGAATCGCGGCCCTCCGCGATCCCTCGATGGAAGTCGTCCACCATGGCAAGGAAATTCACCAGGATGCGTTTACCGCCCGGCGTGAGAATCGATTCCGGGTGGAACTGTACGCCTTGGATAGGATAGGTTTTGTGCCTGATTGCCATAACTTCGTTCTGATCACTCACCGCGGTAACTTCGAGGCAGTCGGGCAGCGAGGCTCCGTCGACGACGAGGCTGTGATAACGGCATGCTTCGAAGGGGATCTCCATGCCCGCAAAAAGCCCGGTCCCGTCGGTGAAAATGGGGGATGTTTTTCCGTGCATCAGGCGGTCAGCGAAAACGACCTTTCCGTCGAATGCCGTGCCGATGGCCTGGTGCCCGAGACACACTCCAAGAATCGGGACGCTGCTGCCGAGGTCTCGGATGACCTGTAGAGACACCCCTGCTTCGTCAGGGCCGCCCGGGCCCGGCGAAATCACCACCGCTCGCGGATTTGACTGCCGGATCTCGGCAATGGACACGCAGTCGTTGCGACGAACCTGAACTTCTTCGCCAAGTTCTTGAAAACATTGGACAAGGTTGAACGTAAATGAATCGTAGTTGTCGATGACGAGGATCATGACGCCCTCCCCTCGAAATCTTGAGCCAGAGCGAGCGCTCTGCGCATTGCTTCCGCCTTGTTCACCGTTTCCTGGTATTCCCGCTCGGGGTCCGAGTCGGCCACTATGCCGGCACCGGCCTGAAAATACGTTCCGGAGGCATTCATCATCACTGTCCGGATGGTGATACCCATATCCATTGCACCGGTGAACGAAAAATACCCGACGCATCCGCCGTACGGGCCTCTCCGCTCGTGTTCCAGGTCTTCGATGATTTCCATGGCCCGGATCTTCGGCGCACCGCTGAGCGTCCCAGCGGGAAAAGTCGCCCTCAGCACGTCGAAGGCGTCATACCCGTCCGCAACGGTAGCCCGAACGTTGCTGACGATGTGCATAACGTGCGAATATCGTTCCACGGTCTTGAATTCATCCACGCTCACGGTCCCCGGCGAAGCGATGCGGCCGAGATCGTTTCTTCCCAGGTCGACGAGCATCACGTGTTCGGCAATCTCTTTCGCATCCGCAAGGAGTTCTCGCTCGAACTGCTCGTCTTCCGCTCGGGTCATTCCACGCGGCCGTGTTCCGGCAATTGGCCGCAGCACAGCCTGCCCATCCCTGTACCGCACCATCACTTCGGGCGATGAGCCGGCGAGTATCCGCTCACCCATGCGCAGGAAAAACATGTACGGCGACGGATTGATCATCCGCAGCCCTCGATACACGTTCAGAGGGTCGGTAGCGGCAGTGCTGCGGAATCGCTGGGACAACACCACCTGCATGATGTCGCCGGCTTTGATGTGCTGTTTCGCCGTGAGCACCATGCGCTCGAACTCCTCTTGAGAGGTGTTGGAAACAAAGCCATTGCCCGTACGGGCTCGGTCCTCAGCTCTTGCCGGCACAGCACCATTGAGTTGGGCTTGGAGACGCTCCAAGCGTGCGACTCCCTGGGCGTATGCCGTGCTTAGCGAGTGAGCGTCTTCGGGTGAGACTGTCGTGGTCAGGAGCATCCGGTGCGAGACATTGTCAAAAATCACCACGTCGCGGGTTACCATGAAGCACGCGTCATCGAAGTCCGGACGCGGCCTGCCAAGATCGGGAATGCGCTCGAAGTGTCGAACAACGTCGTACCCGAGGAAACCGACCGCGCCTCCGAAGAATTGCGGCAAACCGTGCTGCGTTACCGCTTGAAATTGCTTCATAATTCCCCTCAAAATTATCGTGGGATCAGGATTTCCGTCGATTCGCTCCACGTGGCCGTCGTGGGTGATCTCAGCGCCTTCTTTGTCGAATCTCAGCACCATCCGCGGGCCTGAGCCGAGAAACGAGTACCTGGCCCAGCGCTCACCGCCTTGGACACTTTCCAGTAGGAACGAATGGCGGCCGTCATCGATCTTGAGGAAGGCCGATAGAGGCGTCTCCAGGTCGCCGGGAACTTCCATCACCAGCGGGACCATTCGGCCATCGCGGGCCAATTGCTCGAATTCGAAAAGGCTTGGGCGAATCATGGCGACAAAATCCTTTGTTGTCCGTTGGTCGTTTTCAATGTCCTTGGGGGGCGGACGGAAAACTCGCCCAAAGGGACACATCGTTAAGCGGTTAAGGTACTCGCGGGCGTCGAGACAGCGCCGGGTGTGAGAAGTTTTGGGGAAGGGGTCCGGGGATACCCTTTTTCAAAAAGGACATCCCCGGCAACTATGCCCAAAACTCTTGCAGCTTGACGCCGCTGCCGGCCCGTACACGCGAAAAGGCCACGGGGGTTGCCCGTGGCCTTTGTTTCCGATTGCTCTTTCAGTCCGTTATGATTCCGGCACTAACCGCAGGCAGACCTCCCGTGTCCGATTATCCAGCGCCACCACCAGTTGTTGAGGGTGTTCAAGAACATCATGAGATTCGTACCTGCTGGGAAATCAGGGTACACATGCGGCAGAACCCTGTCAACCAGAATTTTTCGATTCCCACGAAAGGACTGGCTCCGGAGCCGCTTTTTCAAACCCGGAGATCCCGAAACTGGAAACCGGTCCGCGAGCCAAAATCAGGAGATATCTCTATGGGGCCCGTCGTGATCTCGGCAAGGACCCACCGGACTCTTTGCAGTCTCCGGCTTGAGCGACTACGATTTGAGCAGGCGGCATTGGTTGGATCGCGACGAAGGCAATGAAATTCAGACGAAGCATTTGAGCCGGTACATAAAATGATACAATGGTGGAGATCTTGGCCTGTGGTTTGACCGATCGTATCCTGTGAAGTCCAGCGGAGCCCCCACGCCGAGGGGCCGCGGCTCCGGTATCACAAGGAGTTATGCCATGCAATCGGATCTGTTCGTGATTGGTGACCTGAGTCTCTTGATGGGAAAAGAGGAAGAGTGGTGTGTATCCATCTACATGCCTACACATCGCGTGACTCCACGCGTGCAGGAAAACCAAATCAGGTTCAAGAACCTCTTGAAGAAGGCCGAGGAGAAACTCGCGGGAGTCGGGGCAAAGGATAGAGACCTGTTGATGGAGCCCGCTCGCAGGCTATCTGAGGACCGGCCCTTCTGGCATCATCAGAGCGATGGATTGGCGCTTTTTCTCTCGCGGGACTTGGCCCGGCCCTACCGCCTGCCAATTAAGTTCGAGGAATTGGTAGTGGTAACGGACCGCTTTCACACCAAACCGATCCTGCCGCTGCTCACAGGTGACGGCCGATTCTACGTCCTGGCGCTTAGTCAAAATGACGTGCGCCTTCTTCTGTGCACGAAGTACCATTTCAGCGAGGTCGAATTGCCCGGTGTGCCCCGAAGTCTCGAGGAGGCGCTCAGATACGACGAAAATGAGAAACCGCTCCAGCTCCATGCGCATACTTCAAGTGGGGGCGGTAGACAAAGCGCAACATTTCATGGTCACGGTGTCGGCATAGACGACGCCAAAGATCGTATACGACGGTTCTTTCAAGAGGTTGACAGAGGGCTTCAGAAGATTCTACGGGAGGAGCGCGCGCCCCTCGTCATAGCCTCGGTGGATTATCTCGTCCCCATTTTCAAGCAGGCAACAGCGTATCCTCGCGTCTTGGATCAGCCCGTATCGGGCAACCCTGAAGAGGTAGCGGTGGACGCGCTACACAAAAAGGCCGTAGACATTGTAGTCCCGTACTTCGAGAGCGACCTCCGCAAGAACAAAGCACGATTTCGGGAATTGGCCAACACGGGAAAGACGGCTTCCCGTTTGGAAGAGGTCGTCAGAGCGGCGTATCACGGGAGGGTCGATGTCCTGTTCGTTCCGATTGGGGTCCATCTCTGGGGTGAATTCGACTCTTCAACTGAGGAAGTGACCAAGCTCCAACCGGGTGCTCCGGGCGCGGGTGATTTGTTGGATTATGCCGCAGCACAAACTCTGCTGAACGGCGGGACAGTCTACGCGGTAGAGATGGAGAACATGCCCGATCGGGCAGAAGTGGCCGCGATATTACGATATTAAGCTTGTTGATTCCCCGGTTCGGTCCCGGGTGTCGGCGCCTCCGTCATTCGCGCGCGAGCGGGAGACCATGTCTTTAGGTCATGAGCGCGACCAAAGCGGTATCTCTTACTGTGGTCCGACGTTATGCCGAATCTTCTGGAGCGGAACAGCATCGTATTGTTTGAAGCCCAACACTTTGGGCGACTGAAAGGAGAGCTGCAATGGACGAAAGATCTCCACACAGCGGGAAATCAAGAAAGCCGGTTCCCGCGAGCAGGCTGATTGGTTGCCCTCCAACGTATTACCGGTGCGAACGGTGTCCCAATGATGAAGCTGCCGGCTGCTGCCCGATCGGGTGGAGTTGCATGTGCCGTGACGGGCGTCTGGACGCGTGCGAAACGATTTAAGTGAGGCGGTTGGGCGGACCCCCTGAGACTTCGTTTTGCAATTGGGGCAACGCGTCTTCCATTGGGGATAGTGCAAAAGGACTCGAGACGACCAAGTTGGTGGAACAGGCATCCAGCCAGTCATCTTATTGATGGGGACAGACAGGATGCCTGTCCCGTCAATACTGCCTGCAACTCGTCGCTGTCTCAGCGAAATTGAACACTTAGTTACATTCCAGACCGGCAAATAAGTGCGATAGGCAAAAGGGGAGAGATTGATAACAGCAAGAGCCCATGTGGTCTCTGCTCTCCGGAGAACCGCCAATCAATGCATCTGGTCTAGTGCTCCATGGCGCATTCTCTTGAGGCATGAAGGACGACAGGCGCACTCCTCATCTGCGCCTTGCACATGGACTCCGTTGATAACGACACCCGGCGTGTGGGAAGGTTCCAGGGAATTTGTTTCGCGCGGAGAGAGAAACTCCTCGCGCTGCGCCCGAAGGTGGCCACCACGGAGATGCCCGAAATACCAACTCCCATGCCCCGGTTTTGGGCACAACGAATCATGAAAGTCGTCGGCTTCGGTGAACGCTCCGTGGTTTCGCCTCGGAGATGGGTATTAAGAGCGCCACGCTGCGCCATCCTGTGGAGGGGAGACTCCATCTCCCCTCCGCACCTCCCCATACGCACACCCGATAGCAGGTGTCATGGGACGACTTTCATGGGAATGCGTCATCAAATCAGTAACACGGTCGTTGTAAGCATGGGGCGCCTCGTTTTGAACATGAACATCGGAGCGCACTTCATGCAAATGCCTCCTTGCTGTCGCGATGCCTCCGACCTCGATTGCCGGGAGAAATTCCGGCAGCCTGATACCCTTTCGTAAGGACTCCTGAAAATTACTCCAGCTGGAAACCACATTCAGGGCATCTTGAGTTCCCGCTCACTGCGCCAAACCCGGACGATGCGAACTTTACTTTTGTCAAGGCGATAGATCACACGAAACGGCGCATGTATGATCTCTCTCAAATGGACGATGCCGAACTCGGGCACGATTCTGCCGCTCTGGGGAAAGTCGGCGTGCCTTTCCACCGCGGCAACTATCTCCCTCAGGAGTTGCTCCCCCACTTCCGGAATTTGCTGATCTGCGTACCAAGTGCGGATTACCTCAAGGTCCTCCACCGCAGAGACGGCAAAAGAGATCTTCCTCTTCCGTGGCATGTATCAGCTCAAGCCAAGACGCTTCTTCACGTCTGCGAGATCCATTTCTCGCCCCTCTTCCAGGTCCATGAGTCCTTGGACCACACCACGGAGGAATGCCCGCTCTTCGGTTTGCTCCTCGTAATCCCTTAGCGACAGAACAACGGCCACGCCCCGTCCCCTGTTGGTCAACAGGACCGGCCTGTGGGTCGTATCAACCTGGCCCACGACTCGGCCAGGGTTCACTTTCAAATCGCTCAGCGGGACGATGTCTTCGGAGAATTTGGTCGGTCTGTCCATAGCTCCCCCCGTCTTGGTCTCTTAATAGTACTCTTAATAGCACCGATTAAGCGATCAGACAAACCATTTCGCTTCCGTGGACGTTGGGAGCGGTTGGCGGTCCCGAGGCGGGCCGGTAATTGGGATCGGCTCTATCCAAGCTCTTCCTTGATGCGCTCCGCGAGGAAGATCTTCAGCAATGATTGATACGGAACGTCTCTCTTGTTCGCAAGCATCTTCAGGTCTTCGAGCATTGATTCGGGGAGTCTGACAGAGATCGTCCTTGTGGACGGCTTCAGATTGGGGAATTTGATTCGTTTTCCTCTTTCCCAGCGGACGTACTCCGTCGAGTCGTGACTCGCCCAAAAGTCGCGTTCCTGGTCTTCATTGTCGAATTTCGGGATTTTCTTTTTCATGATAAAATCCGCCTTTCCTTCGAATTCATGTCCCGAGCTGAAATGACGCGGATTCTGTCGCCCCGGACGGTGAACACGACGAACAGCTCTCGACCTGTATTGGTTTGGCCTAATGCGAAGTATCGACCTTCCATCTGCGAATGCTTTGGATCACCGCCAACGACGAGAGGGAGATTGAAGAAGACCTGCTCGCATTCCAATCGAGACACCTTGTGTTTGATCCAGTTCTTATCCGCATTTCCTTCATCCCTCTCGAACCCGCGGCACTGGGAGAGCTTATCGAGTTCCACGTCGTTTCCCACCTTCTTGACCATGGTTCTTGCCATTATGTATATTACAGTCGTATACATAAGTCAAGAGAGACGCAAAAAACCATTCCGGATGATGGCAAAATCGTCCACCGTCCAAGCTCTTAGAATATCTCCCGTAGTCTATACCACCATCGGCACCTGATGCGCCGGGAACGATCCCAGTACTTTGACCGTGGCTGCCGACGACGCGACGTCTTCCAGGCATGCGGCAACGGACAGGT
>JAIWNO010000004.1 GCA_020216785.1 Desulfomonile sp. | reverse complement strand
CCAATACAGCTGTATTCGCCGTGGTTACGATTTCAGACAGGCCTTATCCCGCGATGAGCAGCGCAACGTGCTCCCTGTGGTAGACCGGGTCGCCGAGTGCAACCTCATTAGCCTTGGCTCGCTTGAGATACAAATGGATATCGTGCTCCCAGGAGAAGCCGGTCCCACCGAGCACTTGAACAGCGCCGGCGCACACGTCTTCCGCGACCTCCGAACAGTACGCCTTCGCGGCTGACGCAGCGATCGCGGCTTCGTGAGGCTCCTCGTGGTCCTGCGCCCACGCGGCCCAATAGAGGAGCGACCTCGCGCTTTCTACCTGCTCGAACATCCGGGCACACCTGTGCTTGATCGCTTGGTATCCTCCAATCGGCTGATCGAACTGGACGCGGATCTTTGCATAATCCGCGGCAATCTCCATCGCACGTTGCCCCACACCTACGCTTTCCGCGGCTAGCCCCACCTGCGCCCGTTGCAGTGCCCGGCTCAACGGCAGCCAACCGTCGTGAAGCTTGCCCATGAGGCTGTCGCTACCGACACGCACGTCGGTGAAGGTCATCACGGAGAGCTTGCGCGTGCCGTCCATGACCGGCAGCGGCGTGATTACGACCCCGTCGGCAGGAAGCGGCACCAGGAATAACGTCACGCCTTGGATCGGCACATCCGCGTCAAGGGTCCGAGCCGTGCAAATTACGAAATTCGCCAAATGTGCGTCAGGTACGCAAAGCTTCGTACCGTTAAGGACGTAATTCGAACCGTCCACCCGTACCGCCATCTTGATATAGCCCAAGTCCGCGCCGCCGTCCGGCTCGATGAGCGCGACCGTGCCGCGCAACTCGCCTCCAGCGATACCCGGAAGGTAATGCTCTTTTTGTTCGTCCGTGCCCGCTTCCAGGATGGATTCCGCAGCGAGAGCTACGGTCGAGAAAAAGGGGCCTGGAAGCAAAGCGCGACCCATTTCTTCGAGCAGCACCGTCTGGTAGGTGAAGTCCATGCCGAGTCCGCCGTACGCTTCGGGAATGTGCATGCCCATCCAGCCGAGTTCGGCCATTTTCTGCCAAATTTCCCGTGAGAAACCTTCTTCGTCCTCGAACAATTCGCGAACTCGCGCGATAGGGCATTCCTTCTCGAAGAATTTACGGGCCTGTCGGGCGATTTCTATTTGATCCTCGTTGAATCTGACGTCCATGATTCAGCTTCCTTCGATACGGGCCACGCGAGTGATGTCCTTAGGCAGACCGAGGACGCGTTCTCCGATGATATTAAGCTGAATTTCGGAGGTGCCTCCTTCGATAGTGTTACCCTTTGATCTGAGGAACAGGTATTGCCACATCCCATCCTGAACGGACCACGGAGAGCCGCCCATAATCTGGCTAAACGGTCCCTCCATCGAGAGGGCCGTTCGGCAGATCCTCTGGTTGGCCTCACTCCAGAGCAGTTTGCCGATGGAGCCTTCCGGGCCGGGGATTCCCCCTTTCAGCAGCTGGCTCAGGCTTCGGTATCCGTGACATTTCAGCATCATCACATCGATGTACGCTTGAGCAAGCTGTTGCCTGAAGACCGGGTTCTGGATGACAGGCCGCCCCGAGCGTTTGGTGTGGCGTGCCATGTCAATCATTGAGTGAACATTGCGCAAGAACCATGCGGCGGAGATCGTATCACCCATCGCCCGTTCGAACATGAGCGTCGTGATGGCTATCCGCCAGCCCTGGCCTTCCTCCCCCACGAGCATATCCTCGGGCACGCGCACGTCCTCAAGGAACACCTCGTTGAAATCACTATCGCCTGTCATCTGTCTTATAGGACGGACTTCGACACCCGGCGATTTCATGTCAAGCAGCAAGTAGCTTAGACCTTTGTGTTTGAGCGCGGCTGGATCGGTGCGCACAAGGAGGATGCACCAATCTGCGATGTTCGCGAAACTGGTCCATATCTTCTGCCCGTTCACGAGGTAATGGCCGTTGTCTTTCACCGCGCGCGTGGAAACGTTCACCACGTCGGAACCTGCGTTGGGCTCGCTGAACCCCTGGCACCATATGTAAGTCCCGTCAAACGTCTTGGGGAGGAATCGACGTTTCTGCTCCTCGGTTCCGCAAAGGAATATCGTCGGCGCGGCCATTCCGAAAGAGATCACGCCCGGAAGCTTCAATTCGATACACGTTGCTGCGATGGATTCGGCCACAATCAGCTGATGCATAAGCGTCAGGCCTTGCCCGCCGTATTCCTTTGGATAATGCAGCCCCTCGTATCCCGCTTCGTAAAGGCGGCGCTGGAAGTCACGATGAGCTTGTGCCCATTCCTCCATCGAATGGTACACTCGATAGGTGGAGGTATCCCAGTCCAACGGGAGATTCTTCTCCAGCCAAGTCATGAACTCACTCTTGTATGCTTGTTCTTCAGGGGTAAATCGGAAGTCCATGCCTCTCTCCCTGGTTCCCGTTGTGTGGCGATATGCCGGTTTAGCGGCCCACGTTCAGCTGTCGGTCAGTAAGAGAGAACTGCTCCGTCCTCCCACGGTCCGGCTAGCTGGAGTGGCTCGGAATGGTCTTGTTGCGAGGATGGAGACCAAAATTGATGAATGATAGGAAATCGGCGGCAGTGGTGTCAAGGAAGCGGTGGGCGATAAGTGGAGGCCGGCGTCTCTCAGGGCTATTATTCAAAGAGCAGCGTCTATCGCCCTGTAGCCCCGAAAGCCATGACAGGCAAGATGCCTGTCCTACCGAAACTTCAAACTACCTACGCGCATGCCTGCTATCCAAACGCCCGTGAATTTGCGCTTCGTGCCACTTAGCGCACACATGCCGCAAGATAGTGTGCTCACGATGTCACCGGAAAAGTAAGTGTGTCATTTTATTGACAATATTTGACGGCAGGATAAAATTGAATCAGCGGATGAACAATTGTGCCCGACGGGCCCGCCACGAAAGGAGGAAGACATGAAAGGCAATCATGAGCACGAGCATCTTCATGCCCATGAGCATGAGCACGTGCACACCCATGAGCATCTCCACGGAGACACTCGGCACCTTCACGAGCATTCACACCGGCATACCCATGAACACCGCCACGAACACAAGCACCCGCACGAGCACGAACTCGACTCCTCTGTTCACGGCCATGAGCACACAGAAAACCACGGACCTCACGATCATGCGCATCCGTCACACGAGGCTGAGGCGCACGTACACAACCATTGATGCGCTCCAGCAGAGGGCGGCTGTAGAGCGTCGCCAGGGGAGGAAAGAAAATTCTTTCCTCCCCCACTCATACAAATGAGCTTTCAACGACCATGTAAAGGCATTTCTCAATCGAGCTACCGGCGTGCGTAGCCAGGCTTACGAACAAGGACCCTTGCTGTGACTATCGAATCATGGTCCTCCACGCGTGCTTCGACAGCCCCGCAGCAAGCTGCCTGAAGATGATCGGCCGCGGCGCCGGTGAATCGGAGGCTGCACCGACCAGCCGAGTCCACGACAGAAGCGTCGATCTCTTTCAGGTCAAATCGCAAGCCGGTTCCCAGCGCCTTCAGCGCTGCCTCCTTGAGGCACCACATTCGGGTGAGTTCTGTCCAACGCTGTTCGCCGGTCCCAGCCGCGCGGATTTCTTCCTCGGTGAAGTAATCCTGCACCCACCCATCGCTGCGCTCTTCAACCTTTTCCACGTCCACGCCCAAGCCCCCCAGTCCATCTGTCGCAGCTGCAGCAGCCAAGGCGAGCCCGTTCGAGTGTGCAAGAGACACGTGCCCCACCGTCCCGGTCACGTTGGCCGGAAGTTTCGGGAGCGGCTTGCCGTTGTCATCGTATGTGATCTCTATGGAACACGCATCGGGCGGTTCATTTCCTGCGGCAGCCAAGAGCCTGGAAATGGATTGCTTGAGAGCGACTCTTCCCGCCAGCCACTCCAAAGCACGCTTGGGAACCGTCTTGGCGCGCAGTTCCTCAGCCTCCTGCTGAGAAAGCGTCCGGGTAATGAATTTACTGGCTGCGTGCGCCGCAGCCGACGTGACTTCCTCCACGGGAAGTATTTCTTCAAAGATCCTCCCGTGAAAGCCTTCGGAGCCCTCCAGTTCCACCATTTCGATCTTCGATAGAGAGAGAACGACCCTTCCCTCTGCGTCTCGCACCACACCGTCGAATGTGAGAACCTTCCGGCTTTCCGCTGCTTCAAGGGAACCTTCTGAGGCAAAGTAAAGCTCGCCGGCGGCGGGCATCGCGTGGGGGTCGTGAACAATTACAGAGCCCGCACCGGTGGGCAGAGGTATCACCCCGCGGGATTCCACTCCAAACGCCGCGGCGGCCTGAAACACGGCCTCGACCGCGGCCGGGACAGCATCGGTGAACATCTCCTGCCGTTCGACCGTGTCCACAAACCGGAACCGCACTCCCGCGCCCTTCCCGTCCACCAGCACGTGGTCCAGGAACCGGAACCCCGGTCCGTGAAAGAAAACCTCGTACAAGTCAGCGGCCGCGATCCACACCCGAGACCGCCACGGCTGAGGATCTCGCTGAAGCGGCGGTCTCGTAATTCCCACGACCACACGACCCTCGTGATGCAGACGGGGCTGTCCGACCTTCCGACCCTCACGGTCCACGAGCCATGACGAAATCTTGGCTGCGTAGCTCCGGTCAGGGCGAGATTCATCTTCCAGTCGGACGAGTTCCACCTCCACGTCCAGGGGCTCATTCTTGAAGAGCTTCACGGGACTGCGGAAACGAACACCTTCGAAGGATAGAGGCAGGTCTGGGGATTCGATGAGGCGAACGGCGGAGCGCATGATCTCCATTCCGCCCACGCCGGGCAATACCGCAGCGCGGTCGATACGATGGTGGTCCAGAAGCGGATGTGACGGGTCGAGCGAAATCACGGCCTTGAGATACGCTCCGGGAACAAGCGACACTACCTTAGCCCGCTGTCCGGCAAGCCGCACCTCCTCGACAGCATTGATTGAGTCTCCGAACGCGTCGCCCGCAAAGGGGCCAAGTCGCCCGGCTGCAAGAAGCTCGCACGGTCCAGTCATCCGGCCTAATGCCGCTGCAAAGATCTCCGCGCCGCGCTCAGGCGGAATGAAATCGATTCCTGCTGCTTCGAGTGTTTGCTGAACGCTTCCGCGCGTAGCCATACCGACTTCAGCCCAAGGCGCCCAGTCGATGATGCTTACCCGCGCGTCCAGCTCACGATCGGCCCAGCGGAGGAAATGCGCGAGCCCGTCGTTGGCCGCTGAATAGTCCACCTGGGCCATGTTGCCGAATCGGCCTGCCACGCTCCCGAATCCGATGATACGTCGTGGGGGCAACCCATGACGCGCCAGCGCGTCAAGCAGGTTGCGGATGCCCTCGATCTTGACTGAGAAAACGTTTTCCATCTCGTCGAGAGATTTACTTCTTAGCGCGCGGCTCCGATCAATCCCGGCCGCATGCACCACCACATCCACTCTCTTGCAGAGTTCTCCCACTTCCTGAACCGCGCGGTCGACCCCATTCGCGTCCCGTACATCTACCGAGCGATAAATCACTTCGGATCCGGTTGAGCGCAATTCACGAATAGTTGCGAAGACCTCCGCCTCGGCATGAAGGTTGGAGAGTTCCTTTTGGACCATCACTGGAGTCGGAGGAGTGCCTGCGCGCTTCATCCGTTCGATTATACGGACTTTTTCCGCTTCCCACTGGTCGGCATTGAATCTGCTGAGCTGTTCTGCCCGTGCAGACAAGGTCGTTCGACCCATCACCACGAAAGTGAGTGCACGCATTTCAGCCATGTGCTTGAGGCAGAATGCCGTGATGCCCCTCGCGCCGCCGGTTACCAACACCACGTCGCCGGATTCAATGTCCATTTCACCCGGTTCGTCTATGCACGGAACCAATCGCACAACCTTCAAGGAGTGATCGAGGCCGATTGCGGTCTCGACAGGCTGGTCACGCTCGAGGCTTCGGACGATTATCTCTGCCTGGTCTGGCGGTGATATTTCCGGATGAAGATCCAGTACACGCACCCGAGTGTCGGGGAACTCTCGGGCAAACGCTTTTGATGCACCGATAACGCCCCCGATCGCCGAAGCCCGCCCGGAGGAGTGCTCGAAGCCGAACGCGCCGTCTTCGGATACCGCGGCCACGAGGAATGTCGGCCCGGTCTCGAACACTTTTGCGCATTCAATGAGCAACTGAAATGTAGAGCGCACACAGTCGGTTCCAGTGTCGAGCCCCAAGAGGTTGACTACACCCACGCGCCGATCGACCAGGTCCGCGGGAATAGCAGGCCCGTCGAGTCTGCGCACGTCGCCGTACCCTACCGAGGAAAACGCAGTTGCCGTTATTTCCGCAGTGTGTTGAGGCCCTCCCGCGATGACCACCGTATCGACTTCCGGTCGAGCAAGGGTTTCCACCCAAGGCGCCGCTACAAGCCTCGTCTCGAAAAGCTGGACATCGACGCCCGATCGAGGCGCTTGTTCGGTCTGCACAGGCGCTTCGACAGAAGGAGCCGCGATCGCTCCGACTTGGCCGGTCCGCTCGATAACGAACCGAATTATGTGCTTGATTGTGGGGAAATCCGCGATCTTCAGCCCTTCGATCCTGGGGATGCCGAACATCTCGCGCACTTCGGAGATGAACTCGGCCTGTTTTACGGTGTCAATGCCGAGATCGGCCTCCAGATCAAGGTCGAGGTCGAGCATGTCCGCCGGATAGCCCGTCTTGTTTGAGAGGAGCGCCAGCACCTTCTCTTTCACAGCGTCTTCGCCCGGCTGATCCGCGGCTGCAACAGGTGAGAGATCGGGTTCAACGGCAGCGGTCCGGGACTCTCCGGCAACAGCCGGTTCCACCGCTGGTCGGTCCGCGACCCGAAGGGTTCGCTGCTCGACCGTGACCACAGGGTCGGCGTACGAGGTGATCTGCTTGAGCCATTCGCGATGACGGTGCAAATCGGTGACGCGATTTTCGGCCCGGCTTACAAGCTTGTACAGCGCCACCACGATCTGTGAGCCAAAGCCCGCGGCCAGCCTCAGCACATGGTTGGCCTTGCACGCGCCGCCGCGGCTCAGGTTCATGTCCACGAAATCCGGGTCGGGGTGTTTGAGGTTGGCAATGGGCGGGAGCATTCCTTTCTGAAGGCACCGCAACGCCGCGACGTCTTCCACGCCTACGCCCATCGTGTGGCCGGTGAAGCCCTTGGTGTTGGCGATGGGTATCGCCTGCGCCTTGTCGCCGAAAGTGCTCCGCAACGCGTGGATTTCTGCCGACGCGCTCCCTCCGCGCTTGGGGGAATAGGTCTCGTGGGACATGAAGAAGACGTCGTCGGCCAACTCATACCGCGACCGGCCCGTCTGTTCTTCCCACCGGCTAATCATGCTTTCCATGACCCGTGCGATGTGGTCTACGTCGAGACGAGTCCCGTGGTACGCGCTGTTGGCCACTGCGCCACATTCGATGGAGGCAATGGGCTCCATACCCCGGCCTTCCACCAAGTCCCGCTTCTCCACGACAACACCCACGGCTGCGGAACCCAAAATCAAGCCGTTGCGTCGATCGTCAAAAGGAAGAGCCGCCTCGCTGAGATTGGCGCTCGAGGTGGCCGCGCCCAAAGCCAGGAAGCCCGACCCGATCCACGGAAGGAGCGAACGGCCGGCGACATCATCCGCTGCCACCACGAGGACTCGTTCCGCCTGTCCGGTTCGGACCCAATCCCGCGCCAGTAAGATCGCCTGAGTGGTGCTTGCACAAGCCGCATCAAGATTGGTGTTCGGTCCTTTGGCCTTGATGAATTGGGCCATCTGGCCTGAGCCGAGAGTCATCACCTTCAAGAGGAAATTCCTATTGAACGAGTAGAGATCGCTCGCTTCGCCTGGGTTGAGGCGGCTAAACTCCGTGGTAAACCAGCGGGTTACTTCCTCACGCTCCCGGTCATCGCGGATGCGGCCCATCAGACCGGTGTAGAACTCGATAAGCCGCTTCTTGGCTCCGGAATCGTACCGGCTGGCGGTTTCGCGGCTCACTTCGTCCACGAGCGAAGCAAGGCCGGGAAATGCCGACGCAAAAATCACGCCCGTGCCTTCACGGAGCGGTTCAGGGAGCGCCCAGGCGTCGGGCAGCACTTGTCCGGTGCTCGTTGTTCGTGTTGTCTGCACGAGCGGAATCCCCGCGTCTCGCAAAGCCTCGATACCCGCAGCCAAAGCGAGCCGGGAGGTAATATCCAGAGCGGCGACGAGGCGCTCATCAATACCGTAATACGGGGTGACGTCTTCATCATTGAAATAACCGGCAAGCCTAATCACGTCCGATGCGTCTTCCACAGGCTTGAGGTCAGCCTCGCCATCCGGGCCTTTGACCAGGCGTTCGATGTTCTTGTCGAGCATCCGCTGGAGGCCTTCGTCAGGGACCTTCCGAATGAAATTGCGGCCGAGGATCAGATCATCCAGATTCTCGCGATCAAACGGGAACCGGGCGTCGCTTGGCAACCCCGCGGCTGTTCCGCTCACCACCACGGGCTGGAAGTCCATACGCTCAGACTTGACCAGCCGTACGGTCCTTTCCATAGGTAGGATATTCTGCTCGAACGATCGGAAGCTCGACTTGATAAGGGTGCGGATGGGATCTGCCTGGAGTTCAAGAAAGCGTTTGAATTCGGGACGTTTTACGATTTCCGCAATTTCCGGGTCCATGACGGCTTCAAGCGGATGCGTCAACTGCCGCGGCTGAGGCTCGGGCTCTCGCGCAGCCGGTAGTTGCCCTTCCCGCACGATTCTCAACTGAGGCCGGATGCGAGCGACCGGCTTTTCGCACTGTCCCAAGGCTCCGTCCCAATTCACAGAGACGCCTTCGGCAGCGAGTGCGGCGAGAGTCTCCATGAGTTGCACGATCCCGCCCTTCTTCGGGTGGTTCGTTGGAAGCGCGAGGATGTCGCCGGAGAGCGTATCAAGGGTGAGATTGGTCAGCACCCGCTTCGGGCCGCATTCGACGAATATTCGTACACCTTCCGTGTAGAAACGACGCAGCGTCTTTACCCACTCTACCGGCGCGGCAAACTGTTTGCCGAGCAGGTCGCGGATACGCTCCGGGGCCGCCGGACCGACGGGGTAGAAATCGCCGGTCACATTGGATACTACCGGCACTGAGGGCTGCTTGACAGTCAGCCGTTTCAGCGTCTTCATGAACGGCTCACGTGCAGGCGCCACCACGCCGGAGTGAAAAGCAGCGGACACAGGCAGAATGGTGCCCTCCAGGCCACGCGCCTGGAACAACTTTCCAGCCTGCTTTACGGCGTGCGTTTCTCCGGAGATCACCGTCTGCTTCGGAGAATTCTTGTTCGCTGCCACCACGTAGCCGTCAACCTGCCGTAGTACGTCCTCCACTACGCGGGCATCCGCGGGTATACTCATCATCAGGCCGGGATCCGCTATGCTTACCCGCGCCATTTCACGGCCGCGAACAGCTACCGCCTCGAGCCCGTCGCGGAAAGAAAAGACTCCCGCGGCCACGCACGCGGCGTACTCCCCGAGCGAGTGGCCCGCGCACACCACAGGCCGCACATTGAACTGTTCCAAGAGCCGAAAAATCGCTATATTCGCGGTAAGGATGATCGGTTGAAGGAATTGTGTGTCCTTCATCGGGTCCGGCCCGTCATCCGCCCCCGCGGCTGTGCTCCCTGGGTGGGGGAAAAGCGTCGCGGTAACGGGCATGCTCCCGAGGGACGCGAGGATTTCGTCCGCTTCCATAAGCGTTTCCGCCACGACCGGGAAGCGTTGGGCAAGGTCGCGCAGCATGTACGGATATTGCGATCCCTGACCCGGAAAAAGAAAGGCAATCCCGGCCGCGGTCCGATCCGCTGTTGCAGCCGCCAAATGAATTCCCTTCGCCCTGAGAATCGCACGTTTGCTCGTATCTGCAACCGCGTCACGGATGAGCGTTAATTTCTTGGCCGCGTCGGCTTCGTCACGGGCTGCGAATCCGCATCGCACAGCGCATTTGGCAGCCTCTTCTCTGGAGAGCGCCGCCAACCCGGCAAAGCCGTCCCC
>JAIWNO010000025.1 GCA_020216785.1 Desulfomonile sp. | reverse complement strand
CGTCGCGGTGGCCTTCGAGGTCCACGAAGAAAGCGTACTTCCAGGGGACAGCGCCCTTGCTGGGGCGTGATTCGATCCGACACAGGTTGATCCCGTGGGCCGCGAAGCGCTCCAGGACTTGATAGAGAGCGCCCGGTCGGTCTTCGGTCCAGAAGATGATGGAGGTCTTGTCGGTGCCCGACGGTGCAGGTTTGAGCCGCCCCAGAATGAGGAAACGCGTCATGTTGTCCTGGCGGTCCTCGATCGCACGGCTGATCACGCGTAATCCGGCGGGTTCCGCGAGGCTTTCGTTCGCGATCGCGGCCGCGGACGGGTCCGACGCGGCGATGTCGGCCGCAGCAGCGGTGCTCGCGCATTCCTCCAGCGGTATGCCCGGCAGATGAGCGCGAAGCCGGTTCCGGCACTGCGCGAGCGCCTGCGGATGGGAAACCACCCGGCGCACGTCGGCCAGGTTCCCGGAACGGCTCATGAGCGTGTGGCTCACGCGAAGGCATATCTCGCCGCACACGCCGATCCGCGACGTCATGAGGCAGTCCATGGTTTCCCGGATCGAGCCGTCGATGCTGTTTTCCACAGGGACCACGCCGAAGCTGACCGCTTCACGGCCCACCTCGTCAAACACGTCGCCTATACCGGAAACAGGCACGTACGTTGCGGCTGAGCCGAACTTCTCCCGCGCTGCCTGGTGGGAATTGGTCCCGACCGGCCCGAGGTATGCCACGCTCACCGGTGCCTGCAACGCCCGAGATCCAGAGAAGATCTCCCGATAAATCGCCCGAAGCGTCTCTTCGGGCAGCGGTCCGACATTTGCTTCCGTGACGCGGCGGAGCACTTCCTTCTCACGGGCAGGGTCTAGGATTTCACGATTGTCCGCGGACTTCAGCTCGCCGATCTTCAGTGAAGCGACCATCCGCCGGTTGATGAGATCGACGAGTTCCCGGTCGATCCGGTCGATCTCGTCGCGGAGGTTTTCGAGGGTTGTATCTTTCATAGTATTCCTTGCGGGGACGATCCTGGGCACGCTGCGTGCCGGGAACCTATTATACTGCCCGCGACCGAATTGGGTATTGGGTTTCTAGGAGCCAAACTCCCGATCCTCTTTGATGTGGAGACGGCCTGCGGCGTGAGCCTAAAGCATGATGTTTTGGTACTCGGCTGCGGTCTCGCAGTCAGCAGCCCCCATCGATCCCCGCCAAAAGCGAGGAAGCCGAGGCAGAAGTCCGGGAGGAAAGATCGTAGACCTCAATCTGTCCCTTATCGGGCGGCAGTGCCTTACCTCTTCCTTGACGGCAAGCCACTGTGTACGTACAACTTCTCGTGAGGACGCAACTGTGGGCTTCATTTTCTCACACCTGATTCATGCTGTGCTCATTTTCTCCGCGGCTGTGCTTCCGGTGTTGTGCTTTGGCATCACAGCGTCTTTCTCACAGCACTCCAGCGCGCGGCCGGCCGACGTCCAGTCTGTCGTCACGGCGGCGGACGAGGCGTACTCGCAGGGGCGTTTCCAGGACGCTGTAAGGCTCTATTCAGACGCGGCAAAGGTCCTTCCCGGCGAGAGCACCGTCTTTCTCGGCCGCGGAATGACATACGAGATGCTTCGCGACACCCACAGAGCGGTTGAAGACCTCAAGAAAGCAATCCAATGCGACCCCGGGAATTACCGCGCAATGGAACAGCTTGCCTCGCTGTACGAACGGATGGGAAACAAGGACGCGGAGGCGGCGGCGTTTTACCAACGGGCGCTCAGTCTCGACCCGCGACCGGAGTGGCGAGAGAGCCTGAGCGTCTCCATCGGAATGCTCCGCACAAGGCTCAACAAGGAAGGTCTCTCCGCAGTCGCGTTGTGGAACCTTGGGAATGAGGCGGCACAAAAGGGCGACCTTGCACGAGCGGAATCGCTTTACAGTAGAGCGATCGGCCTCGACCCGCTGCTTTACCAGGCGTACTTCAGCCGCGGGCTGATTGGGATGAAGAAACAAGACTTCTCTTCAGCGTTGGCGGACTTCGACGCGGGCCTTGCAATCGACCCAAGGTATCCGGGAGGCTTTGTTCAGCGCGGCCTTGCGGCCGAGGGGCTGGGACGCTTTGAGCAGGCCCTCGACAACTTCCAGCAAGCAGCGCGCTCGGATACCTGGGACCCGCAAGCCTTCTACCACCTCGGGCGCATGCTCGAGAAGACCGGGGATTACGTGCACGCGCTCCAGGCGTACGAGAAGGCGCTCACGCTTCACCCGAAACACGATCTGCCCCGCCTGTTGAACGAGCGGATCAGCGCCCTACGCCCCCGGGCTGCCGAGGCGGCAAGGGCCG
Organism: Desulfomonile sp.; assembly: GCA_020216785.1. GTDB lineage: Bacteria > Desulfobacterota > Desulfomonilia > Desulfomonilales > Desulfomonilaceae > JAIWNO01. The sequence continues at coordinate 7,690 of JAIWNO010000025.1, read as the reverse complement.
CAGGCGCCAAGCGGTCACCTCCACAGCGAACCCTGTGGTGAGCTTATGCCTTCCCACCCGGCAATTCGAGCGACGCGTTGAGATGGTACCGCTTTTCGGTCATGAAATGTGCTTTTGTCAGGGCCGGACGAAACGGGGCAACCCGATGGTATCTCAACTCTTGCTCTTCCCCGCTACGATCTCCTCAATCGCGGCGGAGAGGTCCACTCCCTTTTCCTGAATTATTCCGCCAATGAAGATCTGCTTATTGCGGATAGTGATGTTGCCAAGAGCAAGTTCCCTGATCGCGCCGCTCAGTAGAGGCAGTTCCCGCACTTCACCCACGAAGCGGATTTTGCGAAACAGCGGATGGCTTTCGCGCTCCTCCCGCGGTGAGTCGGGCGTAATATCGCGGTCCCACTCTTGCCACAAGTGATCCCAGCCCTCTCCTCGGATGGGAAACCGGCAGTAGGAAATCACCGGCCCGCGATCGAGGGTCTTGGTGACAAGGTGGACCATGATCCCCTGCTCTTGAGCCTGTTCCTCAATGAGTTGGTGGATCACTTCCTGCCAAGTGCCGCGCGGGCCCCACGGCAGCGCGGGGTGGATGTTCACAAGTTCCAGCCCGCGCAGTTCCGGCCCCCCGATGATGAGCATATACCCGGCCATGACCACGATGTCCGCTGAGTCTCTGCCGACAACTTTCATGACCTCCTCGCCGAAAAGGTCCCGCCATTGCAGGAGCAAAGGCGATGCGTCCGCAGCCGAGGGGCTCTCCTCGATGCCCCGGCGCCGCATTTCCGGCAGGAAGCGCACGTGGGAGAGGGTCTTTACCGGAATACGCAGCTCCGCGGCAAGGTCGAAGAAGAGCCTCCGCTGACGCGCCTCCTCGTTTTCCGGTCCGTCGCCGGGCTCACGGTGACAGAAGATCCAGTTGATGCGGGCGGGCGCAGTACTTGCTTTGAGATCGTCGTACACGGTCTTGAGGAGGTTGCGAGCCGCCTCGTCACGTCCAGTGGAAAACCATCCGATCCTGAGCATGGCCATTCCTCACAAGTAATACGACCTTGCGTCCAAGACGATACTGTTCGCCGAGCCACTGTAGGAGCAGACCCGCGTGTCTGCCCGGATTTGGACGCACACGCTGATGCGCCCCTACAGAGCCATCGTACGATCTTAAACGCAATATCGTATAATAGCCGGCTAGCGGAAAGACTTCCAGGCAGAGGCAAAGAGAGAACCTACGGGCAGGCTGGAAAGCTGCCCCACAGGGACCCAACCATCTTTCCCCAATAGTCGATGTTTGCGAAATAACTGGCCGCCCGGGCGCCGCCCGCACTCGGTCGCTCGCGCCTGTTCGTCGATTCTATATTTTTAATCGCGGGTCGAGAGAGTCGCGAATCCCCTCACCCAGCAAGTTGTATCCCATTACGGTGATCAGAATCGCAAGGCCCGGAAAAACCGACATCCACCATGCGATTTCGATGTTATCCTTGCCTTCTGTGAGCATGTTTCCCCACGATGGGTCAGGCGGCTGGACCCCAATACCCAGAAAGGAAAGACTGGATTCCACCAGCACCGCTGCCGCAACACCCAGAGTGGCGGCGACCAGCACCGGCGTCATAGCGTTGGGCAGAATGTGGAGAAAGATGATCCTTGCATCACCAGCTCCCTGACTTATCGCGGCCTGAACAAAGTCCCGCTCCTTGATGCTCAGGAACTCCGCGCGCACCAACCGCGTCACCCCCATCCACGACGTTACACCGATGACGATCATGATGTTCCAGATACTAGGCCCGACGAACGCGATCACGGCAAGGATGAGGAAGAACGACGGAAAGCAGAGCATCACGTCCACAAACCGCATGATGATCCGGTCGACCCAGCCGCCGTAATACCCAGACAGGGCCCCGAGAACCACCCCGATCAGTGTCGAAATCCCCACAGCGACAAAGCCTACGCTCAACGAGACGCCGGACCCGTAAATGATGCGACTGAGCACGTCTCGACCCAGTATGTCCGTCCCGAGGAGGTTCTCCTTGCTCGGAGGCATCAGAATACGGGATGTATCGATTCTGTCGGGAGGATACGGCGCGAGGTATTTTGCGAAGATCGCCACACAGAACAGAGCGACCACCACGAAGAGACCGACCATCGCCATCCTGTTCTTGCGCATCCTGCGCCCGAAATCTCCCATGAGCGTCGTCATGAATGGTTTCCTGATTGCCTATGAGGGCCAAGATGTTCGCGTGGGCTGTTCCGACATAATTCGGACCGCAACCACAGTCTTTTTCTCTCCTAAGTGCTCCATTCCGTAAGTACGGTCGTCAGCTTCCAGGGTCCCGGTAGGACAGGCATCTTGCCTTTCATGGCTTCCGGAGCTGATTGGGCAATAGACAGGCGAGACACCTGTCCCATCGCGCATATCCCCAATACGTCACCGTCCTTGCCAAACGGTACACTAAACTCCTCTCACCTTACCCTGACACCCGGATCCTCGGGTCAGCCACTGAATAGGAGATGTCCGCCAGGAGGTTCCCCAGGAGCGTAAGCACCGCTCCGATTACCAGGATGCCCATAATAGTCGGATAATCCCGCATCATGACCGATTGGTAGAACAGTTGGCCCATCCCCGGAATCGCGAAGACGGTCTCGAAGATCACGCTTCCGCCGATCAGGCCGGGAACCGACAGCCCCAGGAGCGTTACGACGGGTAACAGAGCATTCCGAAACGCGTGCTTGAAAATGACCGTACGCTCGTCGAGGCCCTTGGCCCGCGCGGTGGTAACGTAATCCTGACGGATCACCTCCAGCATATTCGAGCGCATGTATCTGCTCATGCCGGCCAGACCGCCAAAGGCCGAAACAAAGATCGGCAGGATGAGATGCTTGGCTATGTCGATTACGCGCTCGAATGTACCCAGATTTGCGTAATTCAGCGACCGCAGCCCTGAAATGGGCAGCCATTCAAGCTTCACGCCGAACAGGATCATTAACAGGAGAGCCAGCCAGAATGTGGGGACCGCAAAGCCGAGAAACACGAATACGGTCGTGCCTCTGTCAAAAAGCGAATTCTGCTTCACTGCGGACATCACACCGATGGGGATGGCCACCATAAGGATGAGCAGAAGCGAAATCACGTTCAACATGATCGTGATCGGTATCCGCTCCAGGATCTTATCGATGACCGGCCGGTTATCCGAGGCGAACGATCTCCCGAAATCAAGCATGAGCATGTTGCGCAGCCATTTGAGATACTGCATATACACCGGCTGATCAAGACCGTAGTGCGCTCGAATGCGCTTGATGGCCTCTTCATTCATGTTGGGATTGAGGTCGGTAACCAGGCTGACAGGATCGCCCGGCGCGACCTTCATGACGCTGAACGAGATGATCGTGATCCCCAGCAATACCGGAATCATGAGAATCAGCCGTTTGAGGATGTACTTGCTCATGTCGCCTGCGCAACAAAAGTACGTGCCGATATCTCTGTTTGCATGTCAGTTCCCTCGGTTCACTGCTCAACATGGTACTTTTGGAGCGGCTTGGGAACGTACCATTTGTCGAAATTGTACGCCAGTCCGGCAGGAGCCGGCTTGATTCCGTGGATTCTGGCACTCACGATCTGCAGAGCATCCGCTACCCACAGGAACGTGTACGGTTGATCTTCGGCGATGATTTCCTGAAATCGGTCGTAGTATTTCTTCCTCTCGTTTCGGTCGTACGTCGAGACCCCCAGTTCCAGGAGATCGTCCACTTCTTTGTTGCTGTACGAAATGAAGTTCAGTTGGTGCTGGGCAGTTTTTTCGGAATTCCATATGTCGGTCTGGTCCGGATCGATCCCTATCCCCCATCCGAGCACACAGGCCTCGAAGTTCCGCTTGTCGAGGAAGTTCTTGATAAGCGCGGCCCATTCCATCACCCGGATGCTCACCCGGATGCCGACTTTTCCTAAGTCGCGCTGAATGATGGTAGCCGCGTTCTTGCGCAAGTCATTGCCTTGGTTGGTCACAATGGTGAACGCGAAGGGTTTGCCGTCCTTGTCGAGGATGCCGTCGCCGTCAGTGTCTTTCCATCCAGCTTCGGCAAGCATCTGTTTAGCCTTTTCAGGATCATACGGGTATTTCTTCACATTAGGATTATACCAGAAGGTGTCCGGATTGTACGGGGTCTGGGCCACAACCCCCAGCCCCAGGAGCACCCCTTGGACAATGCTGTCCCGGTTGATGGCGGTTGTGAGTGCCTGCCGTACCTGTTTGTCCTGAAATTTCCAGTCCTTGAGATTGTAGCCTAGGTACGTGTAACTGAAACTCAAGTATTTGTACTTGTTGAAATTCTCCCTGAACCACTTTGTCTCCGTCTGACGGGTGAACTGGAGAGGAGTGAGCCCCATCTGATCAATGCGGCCCGCCTTCAGCTCGAGAAACATTGTGGCAAGGTCCGGGATGATCCGCGTGAGCACCCGGCTGATGTACGGACGACCGTCAAAGTACTCGTCATATGAGTCCAACACGATTTTCTCGCCGGTAACCCACTCCTTGAAACGAAAGGGGCCAGTGCCGATGGGATTTCGTTTGAGAGGGCTCTGGGTAATGTCCGTACCTTCAAGAAGGTGCCGCGGGAGCATCCCCGCGCCCCAAGAGCCCAGTGCAGGAGCGTATGGCTTGTCATATGTGACTTCGGCTGTGTAATCGTCCAGTACGCGAAATTCCTTGACCTTGAGAAAGGGGGTCGCATACGCCGTAGGCGTCTTAGGATCAACGTAAATCTGATACGTATACTCCACGTCGCGTGCGGTAAAAGGGTGGCCGTCCTGGAATTTTACATCCTTCCGGAGATGGAACCGGATTGTCAACTTGTCATCGGAGATTTCCCATCGCTCCGCGAGATCACCTACGAGGTTGATATCCTTATCGTATTTTACAAGACCGTTGTAGATCATTCCCGTAATATCGAAACTCCCGGAATCGGACGCCAGCACAGGCAAAAGCACTGACGCGTCCCCGATGCTCCCTCGTACGATCATGTCGCCGTACGCCGGTCGGTCATCGGCTTCAGCCGCTGATGCGGCAACCTGAGCGGCAGGATTGTCCGCGGACAGGCCTGCCACAACCAATCCTCCTGCGATCGCGAGGACCACTGCCAAAACTATTCTATTCAAGTGCTTTCTGCTCACGTTCTTCTGCTCGCCTCCAAACTCCCGCGGACTATAGTCAAATTCGATCCATCCGGCAAGGGCATCGATTGAAACGGCTTGCGGCGGCCGCAACGAGTTGCTAAGGTGGGATTGAAACGGCTCGGCTTCGCTCGCCTTTTCCCGCGACCGGGATTGGATTCGGCCGAGCGATTGGCCTGCATCGGAGGACGGCTTGGTGACGACAAAAGACAACTTGACCGAAAAACAACGCGCTTGGCTCACAGCCTCATGGGAAATAGGCCGCGGCCCGATGACCCGCAGTGAGAAGCGACGCCTTCAAAGGCTTTACGACGACATGTCCGCCGAGGAGCAGGTCAGCCTCCAACAGTATATACAAGAGCACTTTGGCGCAAAGGGAAATGAGCCCCTGCCGCCCCTTGAGGACGACATTATCACTCGTATGGAAAGCAGGCGGTGGCCTGAGCCTTCCGAGAAAATGCGTGATGCGCTTTCGAAAGCACTAACCGTCAGACCGCCCTCATTCGGCGATGAGTCCTGAATGGTCTGCCGGCGCCGGTTGTAATTGTAAAGGAGTCTGGAATGTTGGACATCGCCTTTATCCGCAACAACCCGGACATCGTCAAGGAAGGCATCCGCAAGAAGCGGATGAGCGTTGACCTGGATGAGCTTCTCGCTATCGACGAAGACGTCAGACGTCTCAGGACCGAGGTGGAGACGCTTCGAGCAGACCGAAACCGCCTGTCGAAAGAGATCCCATCACTTAAAGGCGAGGCAAAGAGCCAGGCTGTTGCACAGGTCAAGGCGCTCAAAGAAGGGCTCAGTGCGGCTGAGCCGAGGCTCCGCTCCGCCGAGGAACGCTTTGAGCAGCTTATGTTGACGATACCGAACCCCCCATCCGACGAGGTGCCGGAAGGCGAATCGGACGACGACAACGTCGAGGTGCGCCGGTTCGGCGAGCCCCCGCAATTCAACTTTGCTCCGAAGGACCACCTTGACCTGGCCGAATCTCTCGACATCGTGGATATGCCCCGGGCCGTCAAATTCGCAGGCGCGCGCATGTATTGCCTAAAGAACGAAGGAGCGATGCTGGAGTTCGCCTTGTTCAAGTATGCGCTCGATCACCTTGTCTCCAAGGGGTTCCAGCCGATGATTGTCCCGCAGCTCGTGCGCCGGGAAGCCATGATCGGCACGGGGTTCTTTCCGCTGGGAGAGGAAGACACTTTTTTCATCGAGAAGGATTCTCTCTACCTGATCGGCACATCCGAAGTTTCTCTGGTCTCGTACCACATGGACGAAATCCTCAATGAAAAGGACCTGCCCAAACATTATTGCGGCTATTCCACCTGTTTTCGCCGTGAGGCGGGCTCGTACGGCCGTGACACGCGGGGCTTCTACCGTTTGCACCAGTTCAATAAGGTCGAGCAGGTAAGTATTTGCGTGAACGATCCGGAGGTATCGCGACGCGAACATGAACTCCTGCTGACGAACTCTGAGGAGATCATGCAGGCGCTCGGCCTTCCCTACCGGGTCGCGCTCGCATGCGGCGCGGAGATCGGCCAAGGCCAGGTTCTCAAACACGAGATCGAGACATGGATGCCCAGCCGCGGAAAATATTCGGAAACCCACTCGTGTTCAACACTCCACGAATTCCAGGCGCGAAGGCTCAAAATCCGGTGGCGGGGAAAGAACGGCAAGATCCAGTACTGTCACACACTCAATAACACCACGGTCGCGTCGCCACGCATACTGATCCCGCTCCTCGAGAATTTCCAGAATGCCGACGGCAGCGTTACAATTCCGGAGGTCTTGCGCCCCCTCATGCGAGGAATGGAGCGCATTGAGCCAAAGTCGTAACTACGGGGCGAAGAAGCGCCGGGAACAGTATGTGAGACCCTTCATGGTAGGAGAATTGCCGGCGCTCACAAGGACTTCGGTGTTTGGAGAGGCGGGTCTCAGACCCACCCCTATAAATTATTTCAGCCGCGCTGGTCAAGAAGCGGATACTCCGGCCGCTCAGTTCGCCGGTACCGGGACAGAAGTAGTCCATGGTGATTCTCAGAGGTTTTTGCGGAATGGAATCACACTGCCGGACAAACCGGCAGTACCGCCACGAGTCAATCCGCCATTGTCTTCGAGAATCGCTATCAGTACATCGCCGTCATCAAGGTTCCTTGTGAGTTCTGGAAATCCTCCTCACGCCCGGATTTCAGGGGATCTCGATTTTCGTTCCTCCATTGCTGCTCGGTGACTGCCGATCAAGCAAAAGATTGTGTTTCCCACAATGATTACACTAAAGAAAAATTCCGACCGCCGCATCAAGAAGGGCCACCTGTGGGTCTTTTCCAATGAGATAGCGGACCCGCCGGTGGCGACCCTCGTACCCGGAGAAGTCCACGAACTTCGGGACGCGGGCGGTGGGTTTCTCGGCATGGTCTACGCCAACCCGGTGAGCTTGATCGCCGCACGTCTCCTGTCAAGAAAGAAGACCGCGATCGACAAGGACTTTATTCGCAGCCGGATCGAAGCTGCTCTTCAGTGGCGACAACGACTCTA
>JAIWNO010000024.1 GCA_020216785.1 Desulfomonile sp. | reverse complement strand
CCCCGATCGAAATACGTACAGGCTGGTGTATGGAGAAAGCGACCTCCTGCCGGGCTTGGTAATAGACCGCTACGGCGACTACCTGGCAATTCAGACGCTTTCCGCCGGCATGGAACGGCTTCAGCCTCTCGTAGTCGAGTCGCTGGTTGAAATGCTGAATCCGCGTGGGATTCACCTCCGGAACGACTCTCCCGTACGCAGCCTGGAAGGCCTTCCCCTGGAAAAAAAGACTGTCCACGGTCATGTTCCCGAGGCCGTCCAGATAGCATTGGGAACCCTGAAGTTTCTTGTTGATGTGCCCAATGGCCAGAAAACCGGATTTTTCCTGGATCAGGAAGCCAACCGGGACCTCATGGCGCGGTTTGTCCGGAACGGCGCACGAGTGCTGGACCTGTTTTGCTATACGGGAGCGTGGGGGTTGCATGCGCTGGCGGCCGGGGCCTCGCGAGCGGTTGGCGTGGATTCGTCGCGCGCGGCATTGAAGCTTGCACAAGAAAATGCTCTCCTTAACGGCATTGGTGATCGATTCGAGACCGTTCGTGACAGTGCGCTGGATTTCTTGAAGAAAACCCATCAGCCGTGGGACGTGATCGTGCTGGACCCGCCGGCGTTTATCAAGAGCAGAGCACAGCTCAAGGAAGGACGCGGCGCCTACATCGACCTAAATCGCAGGGCACTGGGCAAGCTTCGGCCGGAAGGCATCCTGGTGACGTGTTCCTGTTCTCACCACATCAACCTGTCGGATTTTGAGGAAATCCTCATGACCGCAACGGTCCAGAGCGGTCGTCGGGTAAGCGTTCTCGATGTGCGCAGCCAGGGACCGGATCATCCCGTGCTGCTGCCTATGCCGGAAACCCGGTATCTCAAGGTCTTGGTTTGCATGGTGCTCTGACAACTCTGGGTAGTTTGTTCGGCGGGCGCTGCGCGAAATGACTGCCTGCCGCCACCTAATGCCGATGCGCAGCCGTGCGCTCCGGAACGAATCGATCGCGGCGGAGTCGCATCTGATGAATAGAGATTGGTTTCGGCATTGGGCTCGCTTTGGTGTCGCGAGGCACAAGGAGTATAGCTATGAGAGCGATTCACACAAAGGTCATTATTGCGGGAGCGATCGGCGCAGCTGCACTTGCGGTTTTAGGACTGGCCGCGGTTTTTGTACCGGCCGTCGCGGCCGACAACGACAGCTTTGACCGCTCCGCCTGCCTCGAGGAATGTCGCACGTTTTACCTCGGCCCCGAACTTGGCGCATTTCCGGGAGAGGACGACGAGGAAATCCACTGGAAGCCCGGCCGGGGTCTTTCGGACGGCATCGTGCAGCGGTATTACCAATGCATCATGAGGTGCGAGAAGAAATTCTGGGACCGTTTCGACAAGGATGCAGACAAGGCGCTGGATTAAATTCGGATGTGAGCTACGAAAGATCTTGGCTTCTTACCTCGGTTGTCCCCTGCCTTCGATCACGACATATGCGCACGCTGCTCGGCTCGTGTGGCTGAGAGAAAGGTGAATCCGCTCCACGCCCAGTGACCGCGCGATGGCGAGGGCATTCCTGTCCAGCACGATAGTGGGCCGCTCGCGCTCACTGCCCTTTACCATGACCTGGCCGGGAGTCACTCCCTGCGAAAAGCCGGTACCGATGGCCTTGGCAAAGGCTTCTTTAGCAGCAAACCGTGCAGCGAATCCTTCTGCGGGACGGGCGGAGGTCTTGCATACCGCCACTTCCTCGGCCGAAAAGACTCGGCGAACCAGCCTGTTCGCCCAAGGGCTGTTGAGCGTACGTTCCATGCGGCTGACCTCTACCAAGTCTACGCCAATTCCCAAGATCACAGGCCCACCCTTTCCCTCAGGATTGCGTCAGCCACACGACACGCCTGCACTGCGGGGGCAACGTCGTGGACACGGACGATGGAGGCCCCGCGCAATATCCCCGCCGTGATCGCTGCCAGCGTCCCAATATCACGCCGTTCGGCCGCGGGCTCGTCGAGTATCTTGCCGAGAAATGCCTTCCGTGAGGGGCCCAGGAGAACGTGCTTTCCCAGGTTCCTGAAAACGTCCAATCGGTTGATAAGAACAAGGTTTTGATCGAAAGTCTTGCCGAATCCGATCCCCGGATCGATCACGATCCGTTCGGGCGCAACCCCGGCAGCCTCCAGCGTTCGGATCCGCTCCACAAAGAATTCGTAGATATCACCGGGAAAGTGATTGTAACGGATCTCCTGCTGCATGGTCCTGGGGCGGCCAAGCATGTGCATCACCACAAGCCCGGCGCACGACTCTCGCGCCAGGTCCACGAGTTCGGGCTCATCGCGGAACCCGGAGACATCATTGATAATCTGCGCGCCCGCAGAGAGCGCTGCCTCCGCGACTTTTCGGCGGCGGGTATCAATGGAGATTACCGCGTCCGGCGCGTGGTCATGGATACCTTTGACAACCGGGATCGCTCTCTGAAGCTCTTCTTCTACGGTTACAGGAAGTGATCCGGGCCTTGCAGACTCCCCACCCACGTCGATGATGTCCGCACCCGCGTCTATCATGGAGAGTGCAGCCCCAATCGCGACGTCCGGGGCGAGATGTTTGCCGCCGTCTGAGAACGAGTCGGGCGTTGTGTTGACCACACCCATTACGAGGGTATGAGAGCCTGGATTCAATATTATTTTGGGTAAAGGGATGGGTGCGATGATCATTTGATGATGTATAAGGAAGACGTTAGAAATAGTCTGCCGGAGGAACAGCGGTTTAGAGCCGCTCCTCCGGCGAGTATTCTTCGCAATGATTACCGATTATGCTTTTTCCGGATCGGGCGTACGTCCGGTCGCGCCCGTGACTACTACTTCAGGGCGTCCTCCCACGGTGGTAGTGTCAGCCGGGCCCGGTTGCAGCGTCGGCTGCGCGGGCTTCTCCAATTTCGGCAGATCCTGTCCCGCACAGATCAGATCGACCTCCGAGGCCTCGAGAGTCTCCCGCTCGAGGAGCGCATCCGCGAGCCGTTGGACAGTCTCGCGATTTTCTTCGATGATGCGTTTGGCCGTGCTATAGCTCTCATTGACCAAAGCACGGATCTCTGAGTCGATCTGTTTGGCCGTGTCTTCCGAATAATCGATGTGACGCGCGAACTCCTTGCCAAGGAAAATCTGTTCCTCTTTTTGACCGAATGTGAGCGGTCCCATGGTTTCGCTCATACCCCACTCACAGACCATTTTTCGAGCAAGCTCCGTAGCGCGCTTGATGTCGTTGCCCGCTCCGGTGGTAAGGTCGTTAAGGAAAATCTCTTCCGCGGCGCGTCCGCCCATAAGGACTGCTTGCTGGCTCATCAAGTACTTGCGTGAGTACGTGTGCCGGTCGTCGAGAGGCAATTGTTGCGTCACTCCGAGGGCCCTGCCGCGCGGGATGATCGTAACCTTATGGATGGGGTCCGCGTGGGGCATCATCCTGGCCACGAATGTGTGGCCGGCTTCATGAAACGCGGTATTGCGCCGCTCTTCATAGCTGATAACCATACTGCGCCGCTCTCCACCCATAAGGACTTTGTCCTTGGCGAACTCGAAATCGCTCATGTCACAGCGGTCTTTGTTCATGCGAGCCGCGTTGAGGGCCGCTTCGTTAACCAGGTTTGCAAGGTCGGCGCCCGAGAAGCCGGGAGTACCTCGGCTGATTGTCTCAAGCGATACGTCCGGACTGAGAGGGATCTTTCGCGTATGAACCCGCAGTATTCCGGTCCGACCGCGAATATCAGGCGGCGGGACCACCACCTGCCGGTCGAAACGGCCTGGCCGCAACAGCGCGGGATCAAGCACGTCCGGCCGGTTCGTCGCGCTCACAAGGATAACTCCTTCATTGGTCTCGAAGCCGTCCATTTCGACCAAGAGCTGATTGAGCGTTTGTTCGCGCTCGTCGTGGCCGCCGCCCAAACCTGCTCCCCGGTGTCGCCCCACGGCATCGATTTCGTCGATAAAAATGATACACGGCGCGTGCTTTTTCCCCTGAATGAACAGGTCCCGCACCCTGGACGCTCCCACGCCCACAAACATCTCGACGAAATCCGACCCGGATATGGAAAAGAACGGCACATTGGCTTCGCCGGCCACTGCTTTGGCCAAGAGGGTCTTCCCCGTGCCCGGCGCCCCTACGAGCAGTACTCCTTTGGGAATCTTGCCGCCAAGCCGCGTGAACTTCTTAGGATCACGAAGGAATTCAATGATCTCCCGAAGCTCTTCCTTTGCCTCGTCGACTCCGGCCACATCTTCGAAAGTGACCTTGTTTTGTGACTCGGTCACAAGGCGGGCACGACTCTTTCCAAAGCTCATGGCTTTGCCGCCGCCGGCCTGCATCTGCCGCATAAAGAAGACGAACACCGCCAACAGGAAGATCATTGGAAGCCAAGAGATCAACGCGGTGAGATACCACGGATTCTCGTCCTCCGGCAGGACTTTGATCTCAACCTGCTTCTTCAAAAGAGCCGGCACGAGCTCCTGATCTTTGGGTGCAAGTGTCTTGAAGCTTCCCGACCCATCCACATATTGACCGCGGATACGATCGCCGCGCAGTTCGACGTCTTTGACTTTGCCTTGTTCGACCGCCTGGCGAAAATCACTATAGGAAAGATCTTTCGATGTGGGCTTCTGTTGGCTGAACAGGTGGAACAGAAAAATCATGGCCAAACAGATTATCAGCCAAAGCCCCAGGTTTTTGTATATGGGGTTCAAGGAGTACTCCCTGAGCAAGACTGCTGCAATGCTAAATCAATACTACCACGTATGCGGTAACGGCGCAATTGCCGCGACTCTATCACCTAAGATCCGTTATCTAATGGCCGTTGTCAACCCTTCCCGAGCCCGTGACGGTCCGGGAAGTCTCGGAAAAACGGTTTGACAAAATCCACCCTCCCATCTATAGCGCTACCGCAACGGCCTGCGGCGCGCCCTTCCGATGAAGGGCAGCCGCCTTGGGCCGCGACTTCTGTAGGCTTCGGGAGCCTGTCGATTTCTTGTGCGCGGCAGGTGAAGCACGCGCGGCAAGAGATTGTTTCAAGGAAGCCTGTAGAGTACGCAAGGGAGGAACGCCCATGAAAGCGCTGGTTGCAAACTTCAGCCTCGGCAGGGAGTTCCTGGACCGCCTTAAATCCAAGCTCGGTCGCTCCGGAATCCGCCAGCAATCGGGCGGCCTCTCGATCAGCCTCGTCGAGATTCCCCAGCCGCGGCTGATCTCGCAGGACTGGGTCCGCATACGGACGATCATGTCCGGCATCTCCGACATGGACGAAGGCATGATAGTCAGCCATGAGCCGCCTCCGTATGCGTCCTTTCTCACGTTTCCATTCGTGCCGGGGAACGAAAACCTTGGAATAGTGACCGATGTAGGAGACGATGTGGACGACATCGAACCGGGCGAACGCGCAGTAGTGGACCCTGTTCTCGCCTGCCGCGTTCGAGGTGTTGAGCCCTCCTGCATTTCTTGCTCGCGGGGTGAGCCTTCCGCGTGCCGCAATTTCGCCGAGGGTGTGCCGGGGCCGGGGATTATGATCGGCGCGTGCCGGGATACGTCGGGCGGGTGGGGAGATTACTTCGTCGCGCATCGGAGTCAGGTGCGAATCGTCCCTCCAGCCATGGAAAGTTCCGAAGCGATCCTCATTCCCGAGTTCAGCCGGGCGGTCAGAGCTGTGCTCCAGCATCCTCCTGCAGCCGGTGATTCAGTGGTCGTGGTTGGAGCGGGATCGCTCGGGCTCCTCACGTTGTCTGCATTGAGGCTCCTGGGCTATGAAGTTGATGTGCTGCTCGTCGGTGAGCACCCACTCGATCCCGAACTCGGCCGCACGGTCGGCGCATCGGAGGTGATAGCAGGTTACGCTCCGGGCGCCACGTACGAAGAGGTAGCCGGTCTGTTGGGCGGAGAGGTATACTACCCTGAAGCGGGCCGCATTACGATGCGCGGAGGCGCGGATTTGGTGTACGAAACGACCGGTCGCGGCGGAAATATCGAAGACGCGATCAACTTTACCGGTGAAGGGAAGAGGCTTGTTCTGATGGGGATGAGTCATCCGGGAGTAATCGACGTTGGTCTCCTGCGATTCAAGGGAGTACGCCTCGAGGCCACCCTGTTTTCGGGTGTAGAGTATGTTGACGGCGGGTACACCACGACCTTTGATCTCGCTGTGGACCTCGCCTCCCGCTGCGGCCTTCCGTCGGAAAACCTCATAACCCATTCGTTCCGGCTCGAGGAACACGCCCAGGCTTTCGGCACACTGACGGATCGGGCCGTAAACGGAGCAATTAAGGTGGTATTCCATCATGTTGTATGAGAAACCATGCCTCTGAAGAAAATCCACCTGATCATCAGAGACGCTACTGGAGAGTCTCGGAGAAAGGCCGAAGAGCTAATCCGACAGGGGCGGGTGACGCTCAACGGTCAGGTGGCGCTCGACCCGTATATCCTTGCAGATCCGGAGAAGGACTACATCAAGGTCGATGGCAAACTCCTCCGGCCCCGGCACGAAGAGAAGCTTTATTTCCTTTTCAACAAACCTCGGTTCGTCGTCTCTACCTTCAGTGATCCCGAAGGCCGGCCGTGTCTTGGAGATTTTGTCAAGAAGATCGGCAAGCGGCTCTTCGCCGCGGGACGGCTCGACTTCGACGCTGAAGGCCTCATGCTGCTCACGAACGACGGCGCGCTCGTCGAGAAGCTTACCCACCCTTCCCACGCGGTACCAAGAACGTACCTGGTGAAGGTCAAGGGGAGTCCGACGGACGAAGCCCTCGTTCGCATTCGACCCGGAATGAGCCTCGGCGAAGGCGATCGCCTCGGCCACGTCCAATGGATGGTGATCAAACGCCAGAAGTCCACCACGTGGCTCCGACTGGTGCTTTACGAGGGAAAACGTAACGAAATCAAAAGGATTTTCTTCCGTATCGGACATCCGGTCCGCAAACTCCGTCGCATCGGATTCGGACCATTCAGCCTCGGTAAGCTCCCTTCCGGCACTTGGCGGCCCTTGACGCCCAAGGAGCAGGAAAAGCTCGGCGCGCTTCTGCGCGAAGCCGGAATGTGAGATTAGTCCCGGTAAGGGAAACCGACAGTGAATTATAACAGTTGCCAAAAGCTCTGACCGAATCGCAGGTTTTTTGGTGGCTGTCGGGAGGTCCCGTGAACGAAGATTCGACGGCCTTGCGTCGCTCGAAGTGAACGGGACCTCCCCACACCCTGGAGAAATCAATCGGAAATTATTTTTGGCAACTGCTATAAATTCTCAGGCCCACTCAACCACCATCATTTCCGCCACCGAAACATTGACAGAGTCCCCTCCTATCCTCTACGTTTGGTATGTGAGGCAACCCGGGCATTCAGGAGGTGCACATGGCTGATGGTAGGGTAGCCCGAGTCACCGAAGTGATCGCCAGCTCGCCCAAGAGCTTTGACGAAGCCATCAAGATCGGCTTCGAACGCGCGACAAAAACCTTGAGAAACATCACCGGGATGAGGATCCTCGAGTTCCGCGTGAACTGCGACAACGACAAAATACAGGAATATCGCGTGAGAATGGAGGTCATTTTCATACTGGAGTGAAACCCGGCAACCAACCCCATCACGGAATTTGCAGGTCGGTGTTGCCTCACTTGCCTTCACACCGTGATCGCCAAGTCCCCTCTTAAAGAAATCGGCAAACTTCATGTGCGATTCACACGCCAAATCTCGTCATTCCCGCGAAAGCAGGAATCCGGTTGTCTTTTCCGGGTTTCCGCTCCTGTTCAAGCCAGAGGCAGACTTTTCGCGGGGACGGCGGCCGTCTTTTTGGTGACGCATCTCACGGACAGCGGTCATTATTTTTGCAACCGCGGCAGAATTTCGTCCCGGTTGCACCACAGTGATCCTTGTCTCACATCCCGGTTTTCCATGGCCATAGCGAGATGGGCACGCACGCGGCGTTTATCGAGCATCCAGTCCGGCGCCACCAGCTCTTCGGGGTGGGGATCCGAGGTGAGCCGATGGATCACTGTTTCAGACGAGAGGCGCTCGAGCACGGCAAGGGTCGCATCGATCGCCTCCTGTTCCGTAAAGGGTTTATACTGCCCGGATTTATACATCCCTTCCAGCGGAGTGCCCCGTATCACATAGAGCGGATGCAGCTTGACGCCTTCCACACCCGCGGCCGCCACTGCCGACGCGGTGGCTTTCATGTGCACGACCGACTCCCCCGGCAGCCCCAAAATGAGGTGTGCAACCACCGGGATTTTTCGGGCGTGAGTCCGTCGCACCGCGTCGAAAAACGCTTCCGGCCCGTGACCGCGATTGATCAGCTCCAGAGTCTCAGCATGCGCCGATTGCAGGCCATATTCAACCCAGACAAGCCGCTCGCTCGAGAGACCGGCCAGATGATCGAGGACATCGTCGGCAACGCAGTCGGGGCGCGTGCCTATTGCCAAGCCCACGACACCAGGGTGTTCCAATGCTTCCGCCCAGAGTGGGGCAAGATCGGATAAATCCCCGTAAGTATTGGTAAATGATTGGAAGTATGCTATGAACTTCCTGCAATGGAATCGCTCGGAGAGAAATCGCGCGCCGCGGTCCACCTGCTCACGAACGGAGACACCATGGTCGCTCGCTCCGGTGCCGGAGCCTCTCGGATTGCAGTAGATGCACCCCCAGCGGCTGATCGTCCCATCGCGGTTGGGGCAACCGAGCCCCGCATCCACCGTGATCTTGCGGACAGGCTCGCCGAAGCGCTCCTTGAGCCACGACGACAGCGACCTGTATCTTGGAGCAGGTTTGTTCATGATTTCAGCTTAGCACGCGCGGGCACCTTCGCCAATGCCGCCCGCAAAGGAGCAACCGTGTGAAAGCCGACTCTATCTTCACGTGCACGTCATGCGGAAAGGAACTCGTCAAATGGATGGGCCGCTGCCCCGCGTGCGGTGAGTGGAACAGCATTGTACAAAAACAAGTCTCCGCGGTCCGCTCAACCGCTGTCTCACGGCAAACCGGCGAAGCGGCGGAATGGGATGGGGCGCGGCCCCTCACGGATGTTCCGAGCGAGCGCGAGCCTCGGCTTCTTACCGGGATCGACGAATTCGACCGTGTGCTCGGCGGTGGGATGGTTCGCCGGAGTGTCGTACTGCTGGCCGGAGATCCAGGCATCGGCAAGAGCACCCTTCTCACACAGGCCTTGGGCGCAATGGCAGCGCGAGGCGAACGCGTCCTCTACGTCTCGGGCGAGGAATCGCTCGATCAGATCAGGCTGCGCGCCGACCGACTCGGCGTGCGCGCTGACGGCTTTCTCGTGCTGATGGAAAACGAGCTTGAGATCATTCTCGACCGCCTGAAAGACTCCTCCGGGTGCGTGGTCGCGGTGGACTCGGTTCAGTCGCTGTTTAGCCGATCTCTTGAGGCGCCGCCGGCGACCGTTTCCCAGGTACGTTACGCGGCCGGACGCATCATCGACGCGATCAAGAAGAGTGATGCAGCGTGCGTTGTGGTGGGCCATGTGACCAAAGGCGGAGACATCGCGGGACCGAAACTCCTCGAGCATATGGTTGACACGGTTCTCTATTTCGAGGGCGAGCGAGGTTATCCGTACCGGATTTTGAGAGCCGTGAAGAACCGTTTTGGTTCGGCCAGCGAAATCGGAGTGTTCGAGATGGGGGACGCCGGCCTCGCGCCGGTCGAAAATCCTTCTGCTCACTTTCTTGCCGAGCGACCTGAAGACGTGTCGGGATCAGTGGTGACCGGACTTGTTGAGGGCTCGCGGCCGATCCTCGCGGAGGTCCAGGCGCTCGTAACCGGGCCGGTGCCGGGTCAAGGCCGTCGCACATGCCTGGGAATCGACCCGCAACGGTTGGCCCTCATGGTGGCGGTGCTTGAGAAGAAGCTTGGGCTGGGCCTTGCCGACCAGGATATCTTCCTCAACGCTGTCGGCGGCATTCGTGCAACCGAGCCATCCGCGGACCTGGCTATCGCCGCGGCGCTCCTGTCGTCGTACACGGACCGGCCCGTGCCCATGCGTACCGTAGTC
>JAIWNO010000023.1 GCA_020216785.1 Desulfomonile sp. | reverse complement strand
TTCGGTGAGGTCGGCCTGGCCGGTGAAGTACGACGCGTCTCCCGCGCGGCTGCACGGCTCACGGAGGCCCAACGGTTGGGATTCACGCGCATTATCGCGCCTCGATCGAATATTGAGGCTTGGAATGGCGATCCGGCGGTCGAGCGCATTGGGATCTCCCACGTGAAAGAGCTGTCTCGGGTGCTCTTCGAACCGCGTGGCGGCAAGGGGAAGTGACATGACGCACCACGACTTGGATGTGGGCGCGCGAATCAGAGCGTTCCGCAAGAGAAACAAGCTTTCCCTGAACGAACTGTCTAAGCTGACGGGTATTGCAGCATCGAACCTCAGCTCCATCGAGTTGAACAAATCCTCTCCTACCCTCGCCACTCTCCTGAGAATCGCAACGGCATTCGACATGAGCGTGGGCGCGCTGCTCGATCAGGTGCTCCCCACGACCGCGTCCGTATGTCGCAACGGTGAAGGCGGAACAGTTGAGACACCCGTGTCCGGCATCACAGTCCACAACCTTACCGGGAACATTTACCGCGCCGCGTTGGGCGCGTCGCTCATATGCCTCGCGCCGGGATCAACCGCGGCCGATCTCGGCACAATTTCCGCTGACAGATTCATGTACGTCTTGGAAGGAGGAGCGACGATCGTTGTAGATGAGGAAAAGATCGAACTCGCCGCCGGTGACAGCGTTTATGCAGCCGCGGAGGCACATGTGGTTATCGAGAATCGGGAACAGGCTGCGGCCCGGCTCCTCGTGGTGCGAGCGATCTGTTCGTCGTGGCGGCCATAATTCGGGCGAGTGCCTGCCCGAGCATGTCTTGCTGAGCGACGGTAATTGTTCTGACAAGGCGGTGGTACTACTTAGCGGTGTACCCGTGTGCCTTCAATTGAGCATAGAACTTCTTGGCGGATCCTTTGGGCACATGGATCGTATGACTGATGGCCTTGCCGCCGGAGGTAGCAGGAAATACGCCCTTCTCCGCACAGACCTGGGTATTGAGTTCCCAGAATGTTCGGGGTGTGGTGTCGAGCATCTTTGCTGCGGCAGCGAACGTCAGGTCCTTTTTGAGCACCACCTTCGTGACGGTGTCGAACGACTTCGTACCGTGGCTCAGGCTCCTCATTCCGTAGAAGTCCCTGTGAGTGTTGATCAGCCATGTTGCGATCAGTCTCGGAACGTACTTCTCCGTTTCGTCCGGGAGCGGCACATCCCAGTAATCTTCCGTCCCGAATGAATTCAGCCGCTCGATCACCCGCGCGGGACCAGCGTTGTATGCGGCTGCAGAGAGCAACCAGTCGTGGAAGCCCTCCTTTTCAGGCTTGCCGTTGAGTCTCACCTTCATGGCGCGATTCATGTAAGCCAGGTACTTGGCCGCGGATGCAGTCGAAATCATAAGGTCGCCGCGTTCGTCCTTCCACTTGGTGATCTGCATCTTCCAATCGTAGTCCGAGTTGTTTGCGGGGCCTTTGAGCGCTGTGGTCTTGATGAACTGCCAGTAGCCGAACGCTCCGGCAGACGAGAGCGCCCTGCTATCGTAGCTGCTCTCGATGGCAGCGAGAAACAGAAACTCCGGAGGCACGTGGTGCTTCCGCAGGATCGGGACGATCACGCCGCGGAACTCGTCCGCTCGCGAAAGCCACAACTGCACACGAGACCGCCTGTCCATCAAAAGATAGTTGATCTGATCCACGATGCGGTCGCGCACGTCTTTGCGGTGAATCGGAATGCGCTTCTCGGCAAACGAGAGGCCTCTCTTCTCCACGGCAGGCGGCAAACCGTACCGAAACCCGTCGTGCACAGACGCCAAGTGCGCAGGCAAGCATACCGGCGGCCGCGTTTCCTGCGCTGAAACGAAGCATGGCAGGACCATAAAGGTGAGTACGGCAAAGAAGGACCTCGGACCGATCAATTCAGACCTCTACAGCACGAGAGACATGACCCGCTCCAAAAGCACCAGGTCTGTTTTTTTAAGGACAATGTTGCCATACAAAGGATTCATGGACTTGAGGATCAGACTCTCGCCGGCGAATTCCACCTTCTTGACGAAAGCCCGGTTGTCCGTCCGATCCTTGAAGATCACCAAGTCTCCGTCTCTGATCTCTTCCCATGACTCGGGTTTGATGAACAGCAACGCGCCTTCGTTAATGAACTCTTTGAGGCTGTTACCCCGAACCCGCACGCAGTAGAGGCGACTTGCCAACCCAGGATCGACACCGGGCGGCAGTTCCACGCGCTCGAACCCTTCGCCGGCCGGGTACCCGCCATCGGTAAACATGAACCCTTCGCCGGCGCTGACGTGCCCCACAACCGGCACCGTCCTCTTGAACTGAACGTCGGAATCGGCCCCGCCGATCTGCTCGATCTTCTCCAGCGCGTCGATGAGATCGTGCGACTCGCAACACAGGCGCACCTCGTTGGCTTCGGCATCCCACGACCATGAGAAAGCACGCTCTTCAAAGAAATCGGCAAGCTCAGTCTCCAGGAAGCTCTTGTTGGAACGGGCACGTTCCGAGATCTCTCGGAAACGGGTTGCGCCGTATGCATGGTGGGCAGGGAATTCCTGGTGGACCATGAGATAGATCCGCACCAATGCGCCTATCGCCTGGCTTTCTGCCGGGTGCAATTCCATGCGACGGATCTCTTCCGCGAAATCGCGGCTGCCTTGGCCGAGCCTGTCGAGAAGCAGTTTCCGCATCCTTTGGTACCGGGGATCGGCCCTCACCGTGACCCCGTGAAGCTGCAACCGCAC
Source organism: Desulfomonile sp. (assembly GCA_020216785.1). Lineage (GTDB taxonomy): Bacteria > Desulfobacterota > Desulfomonilia > Desulfomonilales > Desulfomonilaceae > JAIWNO01. The sequence continues at coordinate 7,256 of JAIWNO010000023.1, read as the reverse complement.
CAGTTCGACGATGTCCTCCTCCGTCGCGTCGAGGAATTCGGCCCAGATCCTGAGCTGCGACCGGTTGCGGGCTTTGCTGAGGTCCGGCGGGTTCTTTTTTCCCGTAAAAATTTGAGAGACGTAAGCGGGGGACACACCGAGCTTTGCCGCGAAGGCTTTCTGGTTCTTGCCGAGCCGTTTGAGACGTTCCTTTGCGAATTCACCGAGGGTCTTCATAGCGCCTTCAGTAACCAAAAAAGTAATCCATCACCGACCTGCTAACAAGTTGACATATCATATGAAGGTCTGAGTGATGGTTGCGGCAGCATGTTACGGTGGTTGAAATTAACTGTCAAGGGAAATATCCGGCGAACAACAACCCCCACTCCAACAAAGAAGCCCCTCCCGGCCTTTTGACCGGAGGGGCCTCTTGTACCTACCCATACCTCGGTGCAATGTCAGAATCTTAGGGAGAAATCCATGTACATGCCTTCCACACCCACGTCTGTAAGAATGCGCTTACGGGTGCCGTCGAGACGCCATGTCTTGTAGCCCAGCTTCACGCCGCCATCCACATTGCGGCTCACGGGCGGAGCCACACCCGCGCCCAAGTCCATCGTGGAGTAGCCCAGACCATCAAGGTTCATCCAGCTGAATCGACCCTCCATGTAGGGCTTGAACCACGAGAAGTACCCGGTATTTTTGGGATCATAGCGCACGTGAGCGCCTATGGCAGGCTGCAGGATGGTCTTGGCGAAATCGCCCGAGTCCCCGTCGCCGGTGACCACCCGCTGGTTCCATTTGATCACGTTAAATTCACCGTTGGGTCCAAAACAAAGATCTTTTCCGAACGAGACGTCATAATCGGCGGTCACCCTGAACGTGGTGATGTCGAGCGTGCTGGTGATCGGCGTGTCCTTTTTGAGGAGCAAGCCCGCGAAGTTGCCGTCAACGCCCATGTGTCCCGGACCGCTCCAACTCCACGGCAGGTATTCCATCATCACGGAGACTTTGTCCCAAAGCTTGAGATGGCCGTAAAGCTCCCATTGGGTGCGCTCATTGGGGAGCCTCAGATGCCCATGCAGGTTGAGAAATGTGCCCTCGCCCCCGGTGCTCATGGCCTTGACCGATCCGGTGAGCGTAGTGAAAAAGGGTCTCATCCCAAGGGCAAAATCGTAGCCGCGCTTCGGGCAGAGGATCTCCGCCGCCGGTGCCCCCGCCGCCGCGTGCCAGTCCGACGACAAGGTCGACGATGCCACTCCGATCCCGCCAATGCCCATGTCCGTCACACCGGCTTTGGGAGCCCTCACCTTCATGGGAAACCGATATTTCTGATCCCAGGCGCCGGCCAAGGTTACCGCCGCAAGGACGAACACCAGGGTCAAGAGAGCACAGGGAGTTCTCTGTAGGCCCCTTGTTGACATACGAGTACCTCCGAAGCGTGAGGAACCGGAGCGTTCCATCGATTTTTCAGACGTGGTGGAGCGAGTCTCACCAATCATTGCGATCCTGTCATAGGGTTGAGCCTCCTGAAGGGTCGAGACCTCAGGACCGGATCTTCAGATCATGCATTAGATGCCTACCCCAAATCGGGCAAAAAGTCAAGGTTTTTATCTAATATATTCTAAGATGTTAGAGTTAAATATTAAAGTAATCGATTCTTTTTAATCAACAGCTTTGGATCATATATCAATTATTCAGATAAAAACAGTGTGCGCCGCGTAGTCCTTAAGTTCCCGGTGACCTCACCGGGTCAACCGTGTCATTGCGAAGAGTGAAACGACGAAGCAATGTCCAATGGTAAAGTGTAGGAGACTGCTTCCCCCCGTTTTTCAGCGGGGTCCCAATGACAAAGTTCGACCGTGAGTTCCAGCCCCGCGTAACAAAGGATTTCTTCGAACGATACTCACGCTTGACGCGAGCGCCGCGATCCGTTATCGTTACATTGAGCCGGGCCGACAAATTTTTCCGGCAGGTGCAGGTACGATCATGAAGGCATTGCTCGTCTATCCGTCGATCCCAGCCACATTCTGGAGCTTCAAGCACATACTCAAGTTCATCAGCAAGAAAGCCGCTCATCCGCCCTTGGGGCTGCTCACCCTCGCGGCCATGATGCCCGAGGATTGGGACCTTCGTGTCGTAGACATGAATACGGAAGCCCTGACGGACGACCACATCCGCTGGTCCGACATGGTCTTCGTGAGCGCAATGATCGTGCAAAAGACATCTGCGATGAGTGTAATCGACCGCTGCCACGCTCTCGACAGGAAGGTGGTCGCGGGTGGACCGCTCTTTACCAACGCAGCTGCCGAGTTTCCGCAAGTGGATCACATAGTCAAAGGCGAGGCGGAAACAATCTTTCCCCAATTCGTGCGTGATTTTGCTCGCGGAGAACTCCAGCCGATTTACTCGACCGATGAGAAGCCCGACATCACCTGCACCCCTTTGCCGCGGTGGGACCTCATCAATTTTAAAAACTACGCTTCCTTGTCGATCCAGTATTCACGGGGCTGTCCTTTTAACTGCGAATTCTGCGACGTGGTGAACCTCAACGGCCGCGTGCCCCGCGTCAAGTCCGACGAGCAGATGCTGCGCGAGTTTGATGTGTTGTACACGATGGGCTGGCGCGGCCGCCTGTTCATGGTGGACGACAATTTCATCGGCAACAAGGTGAAAGTGAAGTCCTTGCTTCGAAGGCTCATTGCGTGGCAGGAAGAGCACAAGCTTCCGTTTTCGCTCTACACCGAGGCTTCGGTAAATCTCGCTGATGATGAAGAGCTGATGGATCTCATGGTCGCGGCCGGGTTCGATTGCGTATTCCTCGGATTGGAAACTCCCGAGGAGGAATCGCTCAAAGAGTGCGGCAAGCATCAAAATAGCGGCAAGGACCTCGTAGAAGCCGTGAAGACCATCCAGCGCCACGGCATGGAGGTCATGGGGGGTTTTATCATCGGGTTCGACAACGATCCGCCGAACATCTTCGAGCGCCAGGTCAAGTTCATCCAGAATAGCGGTGTCGTAAAGGCAATGATCGGGATCCTTAACGCAGTGCCGGGGACACGGCTCTACGAGCGGCTCAAACGGGAAGGTCGGCTCATGGAGGACCGCACGACAGGCGACAACACCGACGGCTCGATCAACTTTATACCCAAAATGGACATGGAGACGCTGAGGGAAGGTTATCTGGCGGTGCTCAACCACCTGTACTCGCCGAAGCACTACTATAAACGTGTCCGGGAATTCCTGAAAACCTATCAGCCGGTTCGTCGTCGTCGTATCGATAAGACGGATGTTATGGCATTCCTGCGATCCCTGCTTTACCTGGGGATACTCGATAAGGGTAAGAGCAAGCTGTATTACTGGAAGCTCCTCATCACCGCGCTGCTCTTCCATCGACAGGCCATTGGCGAGGCCATTTCCAGCGCCATCTTCGGGTACCATTTCCGCAAATTGTTCGTTTCGAAAAAAAACAGTTCCAACAATATCAAGCTGCCGGACGGGTCTGTCATGAGCGGCGGAGCTTGATCCAGGTTGGTCTTCGAGCTTGTGTCGAGGAGGTTAGCAGGGCCTGCCCCGGACTCGATCCGGGGAGCGCCGTCCCTCCGTGCCGCCATTTTATTTCTCTGAGCGCAAATTTGGTTTAGATCCGGTTGGCGGAAGGAAGCCGTCACCCCGGACCTGATCGGGGTCCAGTGTCTGGATTCCCGCTTTCCCGGGAATGACGGAGGAAACGTCCCTCATGGTAACGCCGCAGCATTCTGTATCTCGTGTCGCCGGAGGGACACTGTTGTTGCCGATCGCTTTAGTAGTGGAACGAGCGACTGAGGCGAATTATGCGCCTAATTGGGTGTCGTTCATCACCAACAGCCCCTCCGTCTCCCTCGAAAAGGTCTCCCCATTTAGGCGCATCTTCCAAACACCGTTTTCCAGGTACGGGGTCCGTTTGATGTGCCAGGTCTTGTAGAGCCCCATCAGACCTATAGAAAGCTCGGAATCGTGGATGCGCACGCGACCGCCCGTCAATTTGCTGGAACTTGTCTGAAAATCGCCCCTTCCGTCAGGGTAGATACGGATCAAGCTACCCTTGTCGCCGTGCCACTTGCCGGCAAAAACGATCTGGTCGGCTGTCAGCGGCTCCGGGTGGATGGTGTCGGACATCTCGGGAAGCAGTCCGGGGAGTATCTTCACCAGCACTCCCACCGAGACGACGAACAACGCAGCCCCGATAATTCCAAGCACCCTCCCGACTTTAAGGGCGCGGACCCGTTCGCATGATACCAGACCGGCCCGCATCTGTCGGAGCTCGGAGTTCGCCAGCACCCACGCGGCAATTCCGAGAGGGCCGCAAAGAAACAACGAAAGGATGCCGAGCACCAGCACGAGGTCCGCGCGACAGGGTCGCACGTGCTGCACGTGCCGTGGCGGTCGCCGGGGCGAGGGGCCCGGCGAGTCGAACTCAGTGCTGTGGTAATCTGTGTTGAGCATTGCACCTTGATACTTGTAAATAGCCCCCTACCCCCTACCCTTTCCAGCCACGGGAGAAGGTTTTTGAACTTCCCTTCCTTGACGGGATGCGCAGGGGGAGGGGGGTAATTGGCGCAATGCCGGTGACTGTGGCGGTGTATGGATTCACGAGTGACTACTCCCGCAGCTGTGTCCTGCTTCGGCGAAGAGCGTTGATGCGGTACTTTGCTCGAACCTGGGTGTCGATCCGCGGGCGGGAAACGGTCGGCTTCTAAAAAGAGGCCCGACGGGATTGACTACAGGGTATGGCTCCAAGTAAGGAGGATACGGTCGTCCGCCGGGCGATTACAAGGCTAACAATTTTAATATAAAGTTTCCCCGCAGCCACTGTCAAGAAAATTCGTAAGAAAACCGAGAACTTTCAGTTGTGCAAGGCACGCGGCATGAGGAGAAAGTCCGTATCCCCTGAATCGCATCTTGAACTCCCCCTTAAGCGGCCGAACTATGAATGATATCGATTGCGAAGAAAAGCGTCCGTCTGTGCCGAACGCGAGCAGCCCAAAAAGAACGCATCGTTCCCCGAAGGCGAGAACCCAAAAGAGAATCTGGATTCCTGCTTGCACAGGAATGACGGGGGCAGGCAAAATACATCAGATAAACATTCCGGCATTCCCTATGCCTCACCAGGACTGCACCAATCGCACCAGCACGGGCGCCAGCAAATTAACACATCGTCGGAAATCCCGGAGAAACAGTCGCCACCGCAGCATTGCCGCCATCTCGCTGCGCCACTCCATTGGGCGCCTCCAGAGGCCTTTGAGTCTGGGCCAATCAGGCAGAGGAGGCGTCGAGAGATCGTCGGAGATCACCCTGAGGCACCCGAAAGGCACCCCCCGTTGCTTCGCGACCACGGCCAGAGCGTGGCTCTCCATATCCACGGCCACCGCGCCTGACTCCTTGTGGAGCTGCTCACGCCGCTCACGAGTGAACACCGCGTCGGTTACCGTGACAATACGGCCAGACAGGGGACGCAGACCCTCCGCACGCCCGGCAGCCTCGATCTTCTGGGCTACCGACTCCGAACAACGCACGATCTCCGACTGATTCGGCCAAGCTACGGTTTCCGTGGCCGCCAATACCTCGCCCACTCGGAGCCCGTCCGTGAGGGCTCCTGCGGTCCCTACGCTCAGCACGGCCGACGGATGCCCGGGGACAGCGTCGAGCGCGGCCGCGGCTCGATTGGGCCCGATGCCGCTCCTCACCACCAGGACCGACCGTCCCTCGAAGAACGCTTCACGGTAAGTGGTTTTGCCGTTTTTCCAGCGGTGCCGGACTTCGACACGGGCGAGAAACGGGGAGGCCTCCATCCCCATGGCAAAGACAAGGCACAGTGAGGTATTTTCTCTGTTCATCGGTTGCACTGCATTATATAGTAGACCAATGTCGTTACGGAATGCACGCATGACCGACGCTGAACTCGACAAACTCGACCGACAGATTCTTATGGCCCTCCAGGGAGACCTGGATGATTCGCCCGAGCCGTACGCGCGCATCGCGGAGGCGCTGGATATCCCGGAAGGCGAGGTCATCCGCCGCGTCAAGAAAATGAAGAGCGAAGGCATCATCCGCCGTATCGGTGCCATGATCCGGCACATCGAGGCGGGGATCTCATTCAACGGTATGGTGGTATGGCGGGTGCCGCCGGAGCGCCTCGATGAAGTCGGCAATAGGCTCGCCGAATTCCCCGAGGTGACCCACTGTTACGAGCGGATACCTTTCGGCGACAAGGGCGGCAGCCTCTTCACCATGGTACATGCGCCCTCCCGTGAAGGATGCATGGAGATCGTGCGACGCCTGTCGGAAGCAGTGGAAGTTGAGGACTACGAGATCCTTTTCAGCAAGCGTGAACTCAAAAAGGTGAGCATGACGTACTTTGACGAGGAAGCGGCCGACGAAGAATGACGAGACTACCAAGTGAAGAGGTGCTCAACGCACCATTCCTTGAATACGGTTACGAATATTGGTGACGGCTTTCGCATACTTAGTGGGGGCCGGTGTCTCTGCCGGCCATTAGCCGAGGACCGGCACGGAGACCGGCCCCACTATTCCCTTCAAGAAGAAGCAGAAAACGATCGGTATCGTATTGCAGCAAGGGAGCACTAACGTGACGCAGACTGTAAAGATATCTCTTACCCTTTTCGACGAAGCCAGAACGCTTATTCCCGGCGGAGTGAATTCGCCGGTTCGTGCGTTCAAATCGGTGGGTTTGCCTCCGCGATTCATTCGCTCAGGAAAAGGCGCCCATGTGGTGGACGAAGACGGCAATCAGTTCATTGATTACGTGGGCTCCTGGGGACCGTTGATTCTCGGCCACGCGCACGGCGAGGTCCTGGAGGCGCTATCGAAAGCGATGAAAGACGGGACATCTTTCGGTGCGCCCACCCGTCGTGAAGTCGAGATGGCCCGGACAATCTGTGACATGGTGCCTTCCGTCGAGATGGTGCGGCTGGTGAATTCCGGCACTGAAGCGGTAATGAGCGCAATCCGCCTCGCACGGGGTTACACGGGCCGCAGCCGGATCGTGAAATTCTCCGGTTGCTACCACGGCCATTCGGACGGACTGCTCGCACGCGCGGGCTCCGGAGCCGCCACGCTTTCGGTGCCCGATTCCCTCGGAGTGCCGCCGGGCACGGTGGAACAAACTGCTGTTGTACCGTTCAACGATTTGTCCGCGGTCAAGGCGGAACTTGAGGGCAAACCGGGCACTGTTGCTGCCGTAGTGGTGGAACCGGTGGCAGGGAACATGGGCGTGG
>JAIWNO010000022.1 GCA_020216785.1 Desulfomonile sp. | reverse complement strand
TGCCGCCTATGCCGGGATTTCTCGAGGGGCTCCGGGAACTATGCTCCAAGGATGGCGCTCTGTTGATTTTCGACGAGGTGATCACCGGCTTCCGTTTGGCGCCGGGCGGCGCTCAGCAGCTGTACGGAATCGCACCGGACCTGACATGCCTCGGCAAGATTATCGGCGGTGGGCTGCCGGTGGGCGCATTTGGCGGGTCGCGGGAGGTAATGAGCCATCTAGCGCCTGAGGGCGGGGTGTACCAAGCGGGAACGCTTTCCGGAAATCCTCTTGCTGTGGCCGCCGGTTTGGCCACACTCAATATACTGCGGCGCGACAATCCCTACGCGGAACTGGACCGCAAGACGGCCGCGCTGGCCGATGGACTGGCGGCAATCCTGACGGAGCGTTCCATCCCACATACGATAAATCGAGTGGGGTCGATGTTCTCTCTGTTTTTCCATCCGGGGCCGGTCGGATGCTACGAAGAGGCGCTGACTGCCGACAGGGACGCGTTCAAGGCGTTCTTTGCCGGTATGCTCGAACACGGAGTCTACCTTGCGCCATCGCCGTTTGAGGCGTGGTTTGTGAGCGTTGCGCACACGGACGGTGATATTGAATGTACTCTGGAAGCGGCTCGGAGGAGCCTTCCGGGGCAGTGATTCGGGGAGAAGGCTTGTAGCACGAGTCAAAAAAACGTAGCACTTTGGAATTACTGTTGATTTTTGGCCGTAGCTCCGCTACGCTTGGTTTTTGAATGGGGAATCTGGTTCAATTCTCGCTTTTCACTGTTCACCCTTTGACAACATGACCGGCATACGACCCAAGGCCTTTGGGTGGGAAACAACCAAAGACGCACAAGCTTGACCGCTGAAAAAGCGCGCCGTGGTCAGCCGCGACGAGCGGGTTGAAGGGTTCTATAACAAGTCCATGCAAGGAGGTTGATGATGGACAAACCTATCGAGCTTCCAGACAGGTTGGCGGAAAAGGGCGTATCTCGACGGGACTTCATGAAATTCTGCGGTTTCATGGCGGCCGTCCTGGGCCTACCCGCGTCCTTTGCCCCGAAGATCGCCCATGCCGTGGCCAAGAAGAGACCCACTGTCGTGTGGATCCACCTTGCGGAATGCACCGGGTGTTTGGAATCATTCATCCGAACCACCTACCCGTGGGCCGCGGACATTATTCTTGACACGATAGACCTCGCTTATTGTGAGACTGTTATGGCTGCAGCGGGTGACCAGGCTGAGCAGGTTCTCGAGGGCGTCGTCGAGAAACAAAAGGGCCAGTACATCTGCATTGCCGAAGGTGCAATTCCCACCAAAGACAACGGGGCATATGGCAAGATCGCGGGCAAGACCTTTGTGGAAATCGCGAAACATGTGTGCGGCAATGCTGCGGCGACCATTTGCGTGGGCACGTGCTCGAGCTACGGCGGCGTCCAGGCTGCAAAGCCCAATCCGACCGAGGCGAAACCCGTGAGCGAAGTCATCGGCAAACCGACCGTCAATATCCCCGGCTGCCCGCCCAACGCCGACAACATGGTGGCAACCATCGTCCACTACCTGCTGCTGGGCAAACTCCCGGCCCTGGATTCAAAGGGCAGACCACTGTTCGCCTACGGATACCTCATCCACGACAATTGCCCGAGAAGAGGCCACTTCGAAAACGAATCCTTTGTCAAGGAATTCGGCGACGAAGGTGCAGCCAAGGGTTACTGCCTCTACAAGGTCGGTTGCCGCGGCCCGGAAACCTACAACAACTGCTCCATCATCAAGTGGAACCAGGGCGTCAACTGGCCCATCGGCGCCGGCCATCCCTGCATCGGCTGCAGCGAGCCGAAATTCTGGGATGAAATGGCCCCGTTCTACGTCGGCAAAGGCTAGAAAGCAGTAATCACTTACCTCCCTTCCGACAGGGCTAGTTTTCAAGAAGGAGTGATACCATGGCACGAGTTGTAGTTGACCCCATTCCACGCATTGAGGGGCACCTCCGGATCGAGGTTGAAATAGAGGGCGGCAAGGTCAAGGATGCCTGGAGCAGCGGCACGCTCTTCAGGGGTCTTGAGATTATTCTCCAAGGACGCGACCCGAGGGACGCTCATCTGCTCACCCAGCGCTCTTGCGGCGTCTGTACGCTGGTGCACAGCCTGGCCTCTGTGAGAGCTGTTGAGAACGCGCTTAAGATTGAGATCCCGCCGAACGCGCGCATTATCCGCAACCTCACTCACGCAGCCCAAAACGCGCACGATCATCCCGTGCACTTCTATCAATTGTGCGCACTGGACTGGGTTGATGTGGTATCCGCCCTCAAGGCGGACCCCAAAAAGACTTCGGACCTGTCCGGCAACGTGAGCGGCCGGCCGCAGACCAAGAAATACTATGAGGCGCTCAAGGGCAAGCTGAAAGCCTTTGTTGACTCCGGCCAGCTCGGGCCGTTTGCCAATGCATACTGGGGCCACCCGGCGTACAAGCTCCCGCCTGAAGCGAACCTCATGGCGGTGGGACACTACCTGGACAATCTCCGTCAGCAGGTTTTGGCCGCGCAAATGACTGCGATTTGGGGCGCGAAGAACCCGCACCTCCAAGGCCACCTGCCGGGCGGTGTTACCGTCGTGGAACAGATCAACGCAGACCGGATCGCGGAATACCTGTATATGCTCAGAGAGCAGATCAAGTTCATCGAGGAAGTCTACATTCCCGACCTGCTTGCAGTCGCGTCCTTCTACAAGGATTGGACGAAGATAGGCGGTAATAAGAACTTCTTGAGCTACGGCGATTTCCCGCAGGGGCCGAAAGAGCCGGATGACTTCTACTTCCCGCGCGGTATGATCGTCGGCGGCAAGCTGGAGCTCGTGAAAGTCGACCCCACCAAGATCACCGAAGATGTAACCCGGGCTTGGTACGAGGGCGACAAGCCGCTCTATCCGGGAGTGGGCGAGACAAAGCCGCTCTCCGGCGAGAAACTTAAGGGCGCAGTGCCTGACACCACGTCCAAGGACGGCAAGTACTCCTGGCTCAAGGCCCCCAGGTACGACGGAATGCCGATGGAAGTCGGCCCGCTTGCTCAGTGCCTCACCTCGTATGTCGGCGGAAACAAGGAGATCAAGGAGACTGTCGACGGAGTGCTGAAGAAACTCCAAGTGGGTCCGGAAGCCCTATTCTCAACTCTTGGTCGTATCGCGGCCCGCGGTATCAAGTGTCTGGTCAACACCAAACAGGCTGAAAAGTGGTGCATGGACCTCATCGAGAACGTCAAGAAAGGTGACATGAAGACATTCACGTCCTACAAGCTCGATGAGAGCACCAATGGCGAAGGTTACGGCCTCAACGATGTGGCCCGCGGAAGCCTCGGACATTGGATCAACATCGAAAAAGGCAAGATCAAGAACTATCAGCAAGTCGTTCCCTCTACATGGAACCTTGGTCCCACGGATGGCAAAGGCCAGAAAGGCCCGGTGGAGAACGCCCTTATCGGCACCCCTGTCGCGGATCCCAAGAAGCCTCTTGAGATCCTCCGCACGGTGCATTCCTTTGACCCGTGCATCGCGTGTGCGGTGCATGTGATCGATCCGCACACCAACGAGGTGTACAAGTTCCGCGTGTCCTGATAGGCACGATACCCGTGAAAAAAGGGCGGCAGATCTGTCGCCCTTTTGTTTTGTACAATTAGACAATAGCATATGGAACATATAAACTCCATGATGGTCTAGAAATAACAGCCTGTTTCAGCACAGGCTAATCAATGACAAATCGAGGAGGCTGTCATGGCGTCAGCGTTCCAGGAATTCTCCTCGACGTTCCGAGCCTTCGTGGAGAAGTTCCCCAAACACCCACTCGGGGAAGAAATCCGACGGGTGCTTGTCCGAAATCGGTTCCCGCGGGAGGAATGGCTCAAAGCCCAGACAGAGCGGATGCGCGGTCTTATCGAGCCGTTGTGGAGGAACTCAATCGAACCCGACGATAATTCCGAAGCGCCGGAGCGCCGTGAAGATCTCCCCGCGGCGTAGGCCTTCCGGTGGGAACTTGAATGGTTGGTGCTATTTGCCCTCATAGATTGACCTTTTCGGTCTATCGGTGTACTACCAAGTAGCCCGAGCAATGTGTCCGCCTTGGGGTACGTTTCGCGCGGGCAAAGTACCACTGTGGCGGATAGTGTGGACAATACCTCTGTGGATATCCCCAATGACGCTCCCGGACAGCGCCCTCTCGTAGGCGCGGTAATCCGCTACTCAATCGTCATCGCATTCATTACCGTGTGCGGGTGGTATGTGCTTGCAAACAGGGAGGATTTCGCGTTCCTCGCTGCGGTCTCTCCGACAGTCGTGGCTTGGGCAGGCGCGCTCATGCTGCTGAGCTTCATCATTTCCGCGTATCAACTCCGACTATTTCTCAGGAAGTTCGGAGTATCTCCGGGGGCCGTGGAAGTCACGGCCCTGACCATGGCGATGATATTGGGCAATCTCGTCACGCCGATGCGAGCGGGGACCGGGGGACTTGCCGTGTACCTCAAAAGGATCCACGGGCTTGATTTCAGCTCATTTGCCGTTATCTACGGCGGTACAGCGGTCCTTGCGGCGCTGATCAATGCAGGACTCGGATTGGTGGGGTTGGTGCTTCTATGGATGTTGCACGGGTTCGTTCATGTGCCGCTGGGTATACTTGTCGCTGGACTCTTCTTCGGTTGCCTCTGGATTTCAGTCGCACCTCCCTCAGTACGGTGGTGGGGCAGGTGGGTCCCGAGGCCCATTGTGGACGCAGCGGATTCCTGGAGACTCTTGACGAAGGATCGTCGCCTGTTGTTCAAGCTCGCGCTGACATTCTTGGCCATTACGGTGGCGCTGGTCGGCTCGCTTGACTTGGTGTACCAATCGATCGGGGCCCCGGTGCCGTGGCTCGGGGTGCTGGTAACCACGGCATTGGGCGCGATTGCGAACTTGGTGCCCATCACGCCGGGGTCTTTAGGGATCTACGACGCAGTTGTCATTCAGATACCGCAATTCTTCGGGCTCGATCCCGCGCGCGCAGTCGCGGGCGCGCTTGTGGTGCGGGCCCTATCGTTCTTTCTCGCCGTCGTGTTCGGGGCGCCGGGGATGGTGTGGATCGCGATCGCGGGTCCCCGTCAGACAACCAGAAGCGGTTGAGGCGCGCCTTTATCGATCCTGTCACCTACGGAAGTCCCGCACCGCACACAGAGATATTCATATTTGTCACCCTCAGGCAGCACCAAGAGAAGGCGTTCCCGCACGGGCATTGAGCGTCCGCATTTGGGGCAATAGAGTTCGGTCGCGGTGAGCCGATCGAACTGCCTGCCATCGTACGGCTTTGTGGCAGGTCTTGGTCTGAAGCCTGGTTTGCGCAAATTCCGCATGACGGCTCCTCTTGTCCGCAATTGATACGCTCGGGAGACGGGGAGGGCGGCCCCGTTCCTGTTTGAATCTGCTCATCATTGTGCAAAAGGCAAACCGCGGTCAAGGGGAAAACGAGCAACTCGTCTTTCCTTCACCGCGCCTTTCACCGACTTTCCGCAGTGGAGCCGATGAAGGAGAAATCGGCAATTTGGGCGAAGAAGTCCGCGATGCGTTTGAGCAGACCCAGGCGGTTTTCCCGAATCTGGTCGTCTTCAACCATAACCATGACCGTATCGAAGAGCGCATCAATGGGAGCGCGAAGCTCGGCCACGATCTCAAGAGCTTGGAAATACTCGCCGCTGTGGATCAGGGGCGCCACGCGCGCTCGGACGTCTTTGAACGACTCATAGAGCTTTATTTCAGCTTCTTCTGTGAGTAGATCGGGTTCCATAATGCCGGGCGAGGTGTTCTTCAGGATGTTGACCACCCGCTTGAACCCCGTGATGATCCGCTCGAAGTCTTCTCGCTGTTTCCATCGCTGGAGTGCTTTCACACGGCGCCGCGCATCCACCACATCGTCGAACCTTGCCCTGACTACGGCTTCCACCACGTCGAGCGAAAACTGCCGCGACGTATGGAAATTAACGAAGCGCGTGCGGATGAAGTCCATGACATCCCGCTCAACTTCATCCCACGGCCGCGTGCGTTTGTCGTTGAGAAGGCCGAGCGACTCGCGCACAACTCCGTCAAGGTCCAGCGGCTTGTCCAAGTCGATAAGGATCTGAATCACTGCCAGCGCGTGCCGCCGCAGCGCGTATGGGTCGGCGGCGCCTGTAGGAATCAGTCCAACGCTGAAGCATCCGACAATGGTATCGATGCGATCGGCTATCGAAACCAAGGCGCCGATTGTTCCCTCCGGCAAACTGTCCCCCGCGTGCGTCGGAAGGTAGTGCTCCATCACAGCGTTGGCAACTTCGTCCGGTTCGCCGTCCATGCGGGCATAATAGCTGCCGATAATGCCTTGAAGCTCGGGGAACTCATAGACGATGCCTGTCACGAGGTCACACTTTGCCAGGAGCGCCGCACGCTCAACTTCGGCCAGTTTGGCCGGCGCGTAACGCTCCGCAAGCTTTTTCGCCAGGTGGGTAAAGCGCTGAACCTTCTCGTACGACGTCCCCAGCCTTGAATGGAATACGACCCCCTTGAGAGCGTCCAGCCGACTGATGAGGGGATGCTTGCGGTCTTCGCGGAAATAGAACCGCGCGTCCTCGAGCCGTGCCTTGAGGACCCGTTGGTGGCCTCTCACCGACACCGCCTCGTCGCGAACAGGAGTGTTATTGACCGCGATAAATCGGTTGGTGATGCGGCCGTCACCGTTCTGGAGCGAGAAGTAGCGTTGATGTTTCTTCATGCACGTGACGAGGATCGACGCAGGTAGATCGAGGAATTCCACGGGGAACTCGCCCATCACCGGGTATGGACTTTCCACAAGGAAGGTGATTTCGTCCATAAGCTCATCATCGCTGAAGACACTCAAACCGACGCCTTGTGCGAGCGCCTCGATCTCTTCCGCTATTCGTGCGCGGCGGGCCTGAGGGTCGATCTCGATCCCCTGAGCAGCAAGCACGGTCCGAAGATCGCCCAGCGAAGAGATCCGGAACTCTTCCGGAGCCGTAAACCGATGCCCGCGGCTGGTATCTCCGCTGTTGATGTTACCGTACGTAAAGGGTATTACCCGCCCATCGTATAGCGCAACGATCCAGTGCAGCGGCCGCGCGAATCGCACGTCCAAATCCATCCAGCGCATACTCTTGGGAAACGGTGTCCGCTCGATGAGACCCGGCAGCAATTCTGCCAGCACGTCCAGGGTCGGGCGGCCTTCTTCCCGCTTGCGAATACCGACCTGTTCTCCTCGTGGGGTCGCAATGATAATGAGATCCGCGATATCGACTCCCTGGCTTCGCGCGAATCCGACGGCGGCTTTCGTTGGTTTGCCTTCGGCATCGAATGCGGAGGCTACAGGCGGGCCGGTTTTTTCCACCTCCCGCGGCTCCTGTGCGTCCGCGACGTCGGCGACGGATACGATGAGCCGCCGCGGGGTCGCAGCGACAGTAACGAAACCATGACCGATGCGCGCGTCGTCCAGCGCCTTTTCCAAAAGGCCCGCCAACGCTTCCACCGCAGGCATGACGTATCCGGCCGGGATTTCTTCCGAGCCTACCTCAATGAGCAGTTCGCCTTTCATGACGCCTCCCGGCCCGCACTGAACTTCTCCAACAGAGGGAATCCCATTTCTTTTCGCTGGTCCAGGTACGCTGCGGCGCACTTACGGGCCAGGTCCCGCACCCGATGGATGAACGCCGTACGCTCAGCCACACTGATAGCGCCCCGTGCGTCCAGTATGTTGAATGTATGGGAGCATTTGAGGCAATAGTCGTACGCGGGAAGAACAAGCAATTCGTCGCCTTCGAGCAAGGATTTGCATTCGGTCTCGAACATGTCGAAGAGTGTAAAAAGCATCGAGGTGTCGGCCCTGTCGAAATTGTAAACCGAGCCTTCGTATTCCGAACGGCGATAGATATCGCCGTACGTGACATCCCCGGTCCAGGCCAGATGAAAGACATTTTCCACGCCCTGGAGGTACATGCAAATCCGCTCAATTCCGTACGTGATTTCTACGGAAACAGGCTTGAGGTCGAAGCCGCCGGCTTGCTGGAAATAGGTGAACTGGGTGATTTCCATGCCGTCGAGCCACACCTCCCAGCCGACCCCCCACGCGCCGAGAGTGGGCGATCCCCAGTCGTCCTCCACGAAACGGATGTCGTGATCGAGCGGATCGATCCCGAGCGCTTTGAGCGAGTCCAGGTAGATGTCCTGAATTTCCAGCGGCGAAGGTTTCAGAATCACTTGATACTGGAAATAATGCTGCAAGCGATTGGGGTTTTCTGCGTACCGGCCGTCTGTGGGCCTGCGGGAGGGTTCCACGTATGCCACATTCCAGGGTTCCGGACCAAGCACCCGGAGGAACGTGGCCGGATTCATGGTACCCGCTCCCTTTTCCACGTCATACGGCTGCTGGATGATGCATCCCCGATCGGACCAGAATCGCTCCAGTGTGAGGATCATTTCTTGAAAGGTCAGCATGAGTCGGCCCCCTGTGGAATGAGTTTCCACGAGTGGAGTAGCAAAGAGTTAAACGATTTGTCTAACATTCTCTGCATCCGCGGTCAACCCCCGAGTGTCGCATCAGCGGGCCATTTGATTCTTCCGTGCAGAGTCTCTATAATCCGGTCCGCCACACATACCCATGATTGCCGGGAACCATGCCAATGAAAAAACTGATCGGCCTTGTGATTGTGTATTCGTGTTTGGCCTTGACTGCCACGGCTCAGCAACCCGCCGGAGCAGAAGACTCCCAGCAGCTCGTACAACAGGGGCTGGAGGCCCTCGAAGCGGGCAAGGGCGAGGATGCGGTGCGCATATTCTCAACACTCCTTGCGAAAGAGAACAATTCACGGGTCCTTTTCTATCGAGGAGTCGCCTTCTCCATCACCGGCGACGACAACCGGGCCATTGAGGACTTCTCTTCCGCGATTACCCTCGAACCGACCCAGGCCCCATTCTATCTTCAGCGGGGACAGGCGCTGCTTCGGAAGGCCCAGTACAAAGACGCAGAGGCAGACTTCACGCGAGCGCTTGAAATTCAGCCTCAAATGGCCGAGGCGTGGGGAAACCGTGCCCGTGCCGCGCTTGGTCTGGGGCGCACGTCAGCCGCGCTGGAGGACCTCAATCGCGCTCTGAGCCTGGATTCGCAAGATGCTGAGCTTTACAAGTTGCGAGGAGACTTGTTCGCTTTTGCCGGTGACTACGAGTACGCGATCCGGGACTACAACCGTGCCATCCAACTCAGACCCGCCTACCCGGCGGCTTACAACAATCGGGGCGTAGCTCAAGCACACTTGGGGCGCACCCGGGACGCTGTTGCGGATATGGATCGGGCGATGGAACTCGCAGCGGGCACGGCCGCAGGTATTTCGGGGAGCAGGTGGTAGGAGTGCATAACGTCCTGATTGCGGCTGTGAAAGCTATTTGCGGATGTTCGCCCAGCTGATCAGGTCGTCAATAGTTGTGCTTAATCGCCTGGTCGTTCTCATCCTGATGATTAATTTCTGAGCCATTCTTGCAGCTTTTCGCTTCCGTTGCTCCTGTGGAAGGCCTTGTCTACCCACCACTACGCCCAGAACTTGGCCTTCGTGCGCACGAGACCTCGCGTCGGTTAACCACAGCGTTAGTTTGCCGGCGTGTGGCGATAAGGTCGCAGGAGAGTCCCTGCATAACACCTCGGCGGACTGCGTGAGTTGTTCTAACGCCTTTTCCACCGATCCGCCTTTAAGTTCCACGAGCACTATGAGAAACATCTGTGAATTCGCGGGGAGACATATGAACAACCCGTCGGCTCTCTTGGAGCGGTCCGGCCAGCGCCGGCATTTTTCGAGGTGGATTGCGACCGCTTCGTCGTCGAGGGTCTTTTGAAGACTGAACGTTCGACCGCTCTCTGTTATGCTCAAACCGGTGGCAATGCATTCCACGCCGAATGCGTCTTCCACCAGATCTCGCAGTGCCGGCACAGCGACTCAGCCTTCCATGTCCAGCAGTCGGTCGAACTCTTCA
>JAIWNO010000021.1 GCA_020216785.1 Desulfomonile sp. | reverse complement strand
CCCATCTCGTCGGCAACACTATCGAGTTCATCCAGCTTGATAAGATTGGTCTGCTTCCGATCCATGATGTCTTCGGGTTCTCTGTCGGGGCTCGCCTTCAGGCGATAAGCAGCCACCATATTCGGGTTGATCCCCACCTCTTCCTCTGGGAACTCTCCTTTGAAGGATAGGAAGCGCTGAATCATGTTGTTGATCGCGTAGGCAATGAACGGCGAATGTGTGGTGATGACAAAGGAGTGGCCTAGCCTGGTCACCAAATAGACCACCGCTTTCATAACTTCCCACTGCGCTCGGGGATGGAGATGAGTCTCCGGCTCTTCGAAATAGAAATCCAACGGAGCAATTTCTCCACGAGAATACCAGCCAATACCGTGCGCACACGCGACAACGAAAAAGGGCCAGGCCTCCATTTGTCCGGAAGCGGTTGCTTCAATGGGGAGCTTTGCAGTTTCCTCTTCGTCTCCTACTTGCCATTTCCATTTCTTAGGCCCGGATGTCGGCACGAAAGCCTCTCCACCGAGTGCTAGACGCTGGCAGTTGAGGACGAACCTCCATGCTCGCACCCAAGATGCCGGAGAAGGCCTCCGCAACAGAGCCTTGGCTCTGTGCGACATGCGCGGATAGCTGCGCAGCGCCCCTTCCAGGAGAAGAGAGAACATTCGGAGCGGCTCGGGTTGATACTCTGCATACAGTACACTTGGCTCAGTAGGATATAAGCGGGTGAAGACCGATCGCTCCGTTGGAATGAAGATTTGATAAGCTTTTCTGGTTTCACCCAATGAAAGCGGATTGTCTTGCCACTCGCGGACCCAGGTTCCCATCTCTGAAGCGAGTTTCTTCTTAGGCCTGCAAACCCTGTTGGCATAGGTGACAGTAATCTCCCAGGCTGCTTCGGTCTTCGGTCCAGTGTAGGTGAGAGCCGCTCTCTTGTTGGCAAAGTACCCAAAAGGCACGCCTCTCAGCCCGTCCAGTATTCGTCGGAGGGTCTGAGCTTGCCACCCTTCCTCATCGCTTAGGCCAGGCCTGTAGATTCTCCCCACATGCGATTGAAGACCTCGGAAGAAGTAAAGCAACTGGGCGACGAGCGACTTCCCCGATGCCTGCTCTCCGATGAGAATGGTCAGGGGTCTCGGATGGATAACGAGTTTGCCGATCGGTCCGAGCTTCTTGATTTCCAGCATTTCGGGCACTGTATCCCTCCGCCGCGCCGTGGGAGGAATCCTAGCTGCACGTTTGCCGGCAGTCAATCAGAAAGGGGTGGCTGCTAACCGCGTTGGCGATATTGTCGAGACAAGGCCCACCAAACGCTATTGTTTCCTGGAAATGCCGAGGCCCCTATACAGGGGCCTCGGCCTCAACAAAAAACATTATCAGACACTGCTGCGGTGCTCGTGGACCCATACCATCGCGGGTCTGCGGACGCCCTCACATCATGGCATTTTACTATCTGCGTCCGACACGTCGCTCGCTGCTCTTAACTCTCCACCGCAGCAGGCGGCAACCCGTCCGTACTACGCGAGCGACGGGAAACACCCATCCTTCAGTCCAGACCGGGGCCGCAGAACAGACTCGACTCGAACCCCGGCGCCCGACAGATGATCATCCGTACCCGTCCTGGTGATCGGCCACCCAGAGGTCGAACTCATCGGGAAAAACCTCAATACGAGGACGAACCCTATCGTATGCGGGCCTGTCGTCGGTTGTCTCTTTGACTTCGCCGATGAGTTCGGAAGCGAACCCCATTACCGGCCTCCATTCGAAGTATATCTTCCCTCGACGCGCGGTGCGCTCATACAATGATGATGCGCCAAGTCCGGCAACGATTCATCCGGGTGCGAGAAAAATTTGCTCCTGATTTGAGATTCAATTTTGTACTGGGAGATCCTCTCTTCCCGGCCGTTGGGAAGGTGATTCGTTGAACAGCGCTATTTGCTTTTATCCAGACGAATTGACTGTGCTGAAAAATGCACTATAATGGGTGCATTGTGCGACATTAAGCGACGGAGACGCTGTCCATGTCTTTCTGGCGATTGCCGCTCGATTCAGAGGAGCATTCCATCCCGCACGGGAAAATCAACATTATCAAGAGCCGTTGCAAAGGGTGCGGATTCTGCATCGAGTTCTGCCCCAACGGATGCCTGAGAGAAAGCAAGGCGTTCAACGAGAAAGGATACCACCCCCCCGAAGTGATCGACGACACGGGCTGTGTGGATTGCGGTCTCTGCACGCTGATCTGTCCGGAATTCGCCATTTTCACGGAGCTGCAGGAAGCGAAAAAAATTACCGAAGAGGATATCCAGAAGGTTACGACTCGCTTTTCTCGGAAAGACACGAGGTACCGGAAGCCTTGACAAGCACGGCGCAAGTGTCTTAGACCTCCTGAAGCGGGTTTTCCATCGCCCTTCTGTCATAAAGCTCACGATTTTGCCAAGGTCTTGACCCGGAATTCTGCGTCAGGATCGTTTGGATGTCCGCGCGGAAATCCGGAGGCGGGGAAGGCCGCGAACGTTTTCAGGAATGACTCATGGCCGAAAAAGATGTCTTGACGGGCGAGCATTTTATTCATGGCGACGCAGCGTGCGCTGAGGGCGGTCTTGCTGCAGGCTGCCGGTTTTTTGCGGGCTATCCTATCACTCCTGCCACCGAGGTCGCGGAGCGCATGGCCCGACGACTGCCGGAGGTAGGCGGGATCTACATCCAGATGGAGGACGAGATCGCGTCCATGGCCGCGATTCTTGGCGCATCGTGGGGTGGGGTCAAGTCAATGACATCGACCTCGGGACCGGGCTTCTCGCTCATGATGGAGAATATCGGCCTCGGGATGATGACCGAAACACCGTGCGTTGTGGTGAATATTCAGCGTGGGGGCCCGTCGACAGGACTGCCGACCCTCGTGGGACAGGCTGACGTAATGCAGGCCCGCTGGGGATCGCACGGCGACTATGGCTGCATCGCGGTAAGTCCCGCGTCGCCTCAAGAGTGCTTCGACCTGACGATTCTCGCATTCAATCTTTCGGAGATGTACCGCCAGCCGGTCTTTGTCCTGGCCGACGAAGTAGTGGGGCATATGACCGAGAAAGTGATAATCCCTCCGCGTGAACAAATCCATGTGGCTCAACGGGCCAAACCGGCGGTGGAGCGCAGCAAATACCTCCCTTTCGAGTCTACAGGCCCTATGCCGGCTCCCATGGCGATCGCAGGCGATGGATATCACGTACATGTCACCGGGCTGACCCACGATGAGCGCGGTTATCCTGTGATTACGGACGCAGTTCAGGAGCGAAATGTGCGCCATATCGTCGAGAAAGTGCGCATGAACGCCCATAACATCATTCGAGTAGACGAAGTGGCCCTCGAAGACGCGGATGTGGTTGTGATCGCGTACGGCTGCACCTCCCGCGTGGCCCGGCAGGCTGTGGAAGACATGCGCCGCAAGGGTCATCGGGTTGGGCTGTTGCGGCTCGTGACGCTGTGGCCTTTCCCGTCGAATATCGTGCGGCGCCTGGCCGGCCAGGTGAAAGCATTCGTGGTGCCCGAGATCAACTATGGACAGATGGCCCTCGAAGTGGAACGCACTGCCGGAGGCCGGGCCGAGACTGTCCTTATGGGGTTGATGGGCGGCTCCATCCACTCCCCGCAGGAGATCCAGGAAGTGGTCGGGCAGTATTTGTGACCGTCCGGCGCCGAATTTGCGCAAGCGTTGTCAGGAGCGCCCATGAAGAGACATTTTCGAGATATTGTTCCTTTTGATCAGGACTCCGCCGACAGAGCAATCGAAGAAGGTCACGGCCTGCACCCCCTTGATGAGTACCTGAAACCGGGACGCATTCCTCACATTTGGTGCCCTGGCTGCGGTCTCGGGGTTGTGTTGACCACGTATATTGAAGCAATCCGCCGCAAGGGCATTCCGGTGGACAAGTGCGTTGTGGTGTCGGGAATCGGCTGCACGGGACGTGTGGCGGGCTATTTGGACATGGATACGTACCACACGACCCATGGCCGCGCTATTCCCTTCGCGACCGGATTGGCGCTGGTGCGACCGGATCTCCACGTCACCGTATTCTCAGGAGACGGGGACCTGTTCGCGATCGGCGGCAACCATCTGATCCACGGAGCCCGGCGGAACATCAATCTCAACGTCATTTGTGTGAACAATTTTAATTACGGCATGACCGGCGGTCAGGCAGGGCCCACAACGCCGGTCGACGCACGGACCTCGACTACCCCTATGGGCAACGCGGAGCCGGGCTTCAACCTGCCGCACCTCGCACACGCTTCCGGTGCCGTGTACGTGGCGAGGTGGACCACATTCCACCCTCGGCAGCTCGTGCACTCAATCACCGAGACTTTTGACAAGAAGGGCTTTACGTTCATCGAAGTGATCGCTCCGTGCCCCACCGGATACGGGAGGCCCAACAAGCTCGGAAGCGGACTCGAGGAAATGCGGTATTACAAAGAAATGTCCGAAGTCCGCAACGGAGCCGATCCCAGCAAGGCCGAAATCCGCCTCAAGGGAAAAATCCTTTGTGGTACATTTATCAATGTGGAACGGCCCGATTTTCTCGAAACGTATAACAATCTGGTAATTGCGAAGGCACAGGGCCGGGACAAGGGCAAGGCCGCATGAGTACCAAGCAGGAGATCAGACTGGCCGGCTTCGGAGGGCAAGGGATTATCCTTTCCGGACACATACTCGGCAAGGCTGCCGCACTTTTCGAGAAGAAAGAGGCGGTCTTTACCCAGAGCTACGGCCCCGAGGCAAGGGGCGGATCGTGCAGCGCCGACGTGGTCATCTCAAACACCACCATTCACTACCCCAAGGTGGGTCAGCCGGACATTCTCGTGCTCATGAGCCAGGGAGCGCTCAAAACCTATGGCGGGTCGATCCGGCAGCACGGCATCATGATACTGGACGCTGACCTGGTCAAACTTGAGAGCGAGCCCGACGGCGTGACCGTGTACCGCGTCCCGTTCACCCGATTGGCAGAGCGTCTCGGCAAGACGATCGTGGCCAATATCGTCATGCTGGGCGCACTGGCAGCACTGGCAGCCGTCACCTCATACGAATCCATGAAAGAATCCGTCCTTTCCTCGATCCCGCGCGGGACCGAGGAGCTTAACATCGCAGCATTTGACAAGGGCTACGAGTACGGCCGCTCGCTTATCGAGCACGGCCGGCCCCCGGAAGAGGACTGATGCCAGTGCAGTTTCAAGCGAACATTTGTGGTGGACGGCCGGTATGCCTCCAGAGCAAAGTTAGGCTTGACGTCCGAAGCGGAAGAGGCATCCGGCCGTCTCACAGGGTCGGCTGCGCATTGGTACAGGGCGCCGCGGGTGCTTGCGGGAGGTAAGACGCCAATTGAAGGAACCTGAATCGCTGACGGAAAAGACCTCCGAACACAATGATCTACGGATCGGAGTGTATGTATGCCATTGCGGGAAGAATATCGGCGGCACGGTCCGATGCGAGGAAGTCGCGCAATTCGCCACAGCACTCCCCGGCGTGATGCTTGCGAAGGATTCACTTTACACATGCTCCGAACCAGGCCAAGAGCAGATTAAAAGCGATATTCGCGAGCATCGTCTTAACCGTGTCGTCGTCGCGTCATGCACGCCGAGACTGCACGAGCCCACTTTCAGGGCTGCCTGCCAGAGCGCGGGACTCAATCCGTATCTGCTTGAGATGGCCAACATCAGGGAGCACTGCTCTTGGGTGCATCTCCACGAGAAGGACGCGGCCACCGAGAAGGCCAAGGAACTGGTGGCGATGGCGGTGAGTAGAGTGGCCCGGCTGATGCCGCAGTTCGAGGTTACCGTCCCGGTTGCTCGCAAGTCTTTGGTCATTGGTGGGGGAATTGCCGGAATCCAGGCTGCGCTCGACATGGCAGACGCGGGCTACAAGGTCTATCTTGTGGAAAAGGCAGGCAGCATCGGCGGGAGGATGGCCCAGATCGACAAGACCTTCCCCACCATGGATTGTTCCATTTGCATCCTTGCGCCTAAGATGAGTGAAGTGGGCCGTCATCCAAATATCGAATTACTCACCCTGTCGCAAGTCCAAGAGATCTCCGGCCACATCGGCAACTTCCGGGTCAAGGTGTTCAAACGCGCCCGGTATGTCACAGACGAATGCACTGCGTGTGGAGAATGCATCGATGCATGTCCGCAGCTGGTGCCTGACGAGTTCGAGGCAGGCCTGTCCATTCGTCGGGCAATCCATATTCCCTTTGCGCAGGCAGTGCCGTCCAAGTATCACATCGACATGCACCACTGCCTCAACAACCAGGGGATTGTCGCCTGTGACCGGTGCTTCCAGGCATGTCAAAAGAAGTGCATCAACTTCGCGGACCGGGATCAGGTCCTTGAGTTCGAGGTCGGGACCATTGTCGTTGCCACCGGCGTGGATGTTTATGACCCGACACCCCTCACGGAGCTTGGGTACGGCAAATTCCCGAACGTCATCACCACCCTCGAATTCGAGCGCCTCATCAATGCCGGCGGGCCGTCAGGAGGAGAGCTTATCCGGCCTTCGGATCGCAAACGCCCGCGCAAAGTGGCTTTCCTTCAGTGCATCGGCTCCAGAAGCAAGCGGGCCAGCCCGTACTGCAGCAATGTCTGCTGCATGAACACCATCAAGGACGCGCTGCTCATTCGTGAGCATTGGCCTGAGACTGAGATTTACGTGTTCTACATTGACATTCGTGCGTTCGGCAAAGGATTCGAGGACCTCTTCCAGAGGGCGAGACGAGAGGGCGTGAATTTCATACGAGGGGTCCCCGGAGAAATCATCGAAGACATCAACACTGGCGATCTGAGGCTCCTTGGCGAGAACACGCTCCTCGGATCACACTACCGGTACACGATGGACATGGTGGTTCTGTCCGTAGGCATCCAGCCGCGCAAGGACTCTGCGTCGCTTCAGCGAATGCTCAATCTGGCCACCGACACCGACGGCTTCTACATGGAAGCCCACCCGAAACTGAGACCGGTGGACACCACCTCGGGTGGAGTCTTCCTCGCCGGCGCAGCAGAAGGGCCCAAAGACATCAAGGATTCGGTGACGCAAGCCTCCGCGGCCGCGTCCAGGGCCAACATCCTGATGAGCAAGGGCGAGGTTACCATTCCCGCCATCACCGCACGGATCGACCGGGACAAGTGCACAGGGTGCGGGCTCTGCGCGCGGGTATGCCCGTACCACGCGATCGAGGGCGGCAAAGAACTGGGCTACTACCGCGTTGTGGAAGCTGCCTGCCAGGGATGCGGCGTTTGCGTGCCGGAATGCCGTTTCGGAGCTATCGACCAAACGCATTTTACCGACGATCAGATCGTCAGTCAGATCGACCGAGTGCTCGCGAACAACCCTCACGACAAGATCCTCTGCTTCGCATGTAACTGGTGCTCGTACGCGGGAGCGGATTTCGCCGGGGTATCGCGGATGCAATACCCGCCCAATGTGCGCATTATTCGCACCATGTGCTCAGGTCGTGTGTCCCCGGCCTGGATAGATCGAGCCTTCGCCGGCGGTATCGGCGCGGTGTTGGTTTCGGGCTGCCATCCGAGCGACTGCCACTACAACAACGCGAATCGCGAGACCGCCCGCCGTATTGAGCGATTCTGGAAACGCATGGAGCGCGCGGGCATCAACAAGGACCGTCTCCGGCTTGCGTGGGTCTCGGCAGCGGAGGGCGCGCAGTTCGCCAAGGTTATCTCTGAAATGCACGAAGCGCTCGCACGCACGCCTGCGGACAAGGTCCACAAGGAAGCAGACAAGTTGAGAGAATTCCTCAGCAAAAAGAGTAGCTCCCAATGACCACACTGCGCATATGGAAACATTTCCCGAGGGAAGACCTGTATGAGTGCTACCAATGCGCCCGATGCACAGGCTCGTGCCCCGCGATGGAAGTGGCGCCGGCCATCGGACCTCGTGAGACGATCCTCAAATGCCTCAACCTCGGGCACCAGGACGTGGTGGAAGACGAGCGGCTTTGGCTTTGCTGTACATGCAACGTGTGCGAAGACCGGTGCCCGCAGAAAATCCCGATTTCCGACCTGCTCGTCGCTCTACGAAACTCCGCGGCCCGGCGGGGCAATATCCCGGCACGTCTGGTACTGGCGGTCGAACTCCTCGCCAAGACCGGTCGGTCCATGATCGTGCACCAGCTGGACGAAATGCGTGCGCACCACGGGTTGGCGCCGCTTCCGCCCGCTCCCATCGAGGAAATTCGGGAACTGCTCAGCAAGACCGGATTCAGGGAAGTGATCGAATTCTAGGCCCTGCGCACCGCGCAGGCCTCAACTGCAAAGGACGCCATGAAGTACGCACTGTATCTCGGATGCGCGATACCAATCAAATACCCAGGGTTTGAGGCGACAACACGGCTCGTGTGCGAGCGTCTCGGCATCGAGCTGGTGGACCTCCCGTTCGCGTGCTGTCCGCCCGGCACCAGCATGAAGATGGTGCATTACGATTCCTGGCTCGTGCTTGCCGCGCGGAACCTCTGCGTAGCGGAAGAAGCGGGCCTGGACGTGCTCACCCTCTGTTCCGGGTGCGTCAACACTCTCAAGGAAGCCAACACCATCCTGAAGAAGCAGGACGCTCGGCGGCGCAAAGTCAATCGCGTTCTTGAAGATCACGGCCGTCATTTCGCCGGGACTATCGAAGTGACGCACATTCTTGACGTCCTATACCAAGACGCAGTGGTGGAGAAAATCGTCAGAAAAATGGAACGCGAAGTCCCATTGCGCGTGGGGTGCCACTACGGTTGCCACTATTTTCGGCCGCCCAAGTATATGTATCCGGAAGAGCTTTCGCCGTCCGAGTCGTACGTGCCGGTCAAGATGGACCACTTGCTTTCGATAATCGGCGTGGAGCCCACCGAATATTCACGCAAGTTCCTCTGCTGCGGCTCGCCGCTCGGAGCGAACATGGACCAGGACGCGGGTTATGCGATCACACGGCAAAAGCTCGGCCACATTCACGACCGAAATATCCAGGCCCTGTCCGTGATTTGCCCGTCGTGTTTCGAGCAGTTCGACATGGGGCAGGTTGTCCTGAGCCGGAAGTTCAAAGACAACCGCAAGGTGCCGGTTTTCTACCTGACACAGCTCATCGGGCTCGCGCTTGGGATGAAATATCGGGAACTCGGGCTCGATGTCCATCGGGTCAAATCCCGAAAGCTGCTCGAAGAGATCGGCATGGCCTGATACGCATGTACGCGCAAGGGCTGAGATACTTAACTCAAGGGGATTTGGCGCCAACCTTGCCTATTCGTTTGAACACCAAAAGGTTTGAATGAGACGTACGGAAATTTCTCGGAGAACCATTCAATAATGTCTGAACAAAAGAGAAAACCACCGCTCACCAAAGAACAACTCGAAGACCTGCGCGAAGACCTCATGCTCGCTGATTCGCTCATGCGGATCGAGAACACCCTCATGGTGCTCTCCGGTAAGGGCGGCGTGGGCAAGAGCACCATCGCGGTAAACCTCGCGGCAGGGCTTGCTGCTGCCGGCCGCGACGTGGGCCTGCTGGACATCGACCTTCACGGCCCGAGCATTCCTACCCTCCTGAAGCTTCACGGCGCGTCGCTGCCGGGAAAGACCGCACGCGGGCTTGTTCCTATTCGGTTCAACAACCATCTCAAGGTGATGTCCATCGAATTCCTCGCGGGCGAGCAACTCGGAGAAGCCGTCGTGTGGCGCGGGCCTATGAAACACGGCATGATCCGGAAGTTTTTATCCGAGGTGGATTGGGGCGAGCTGGATTTCCTCGTGGTTGACGCGCCGCCGGGAACGGGTGATGAGCCCCTTTCCATCTGCCAGATGGCGCCTCCGCGCTCACAGGCGGTTATCGTGACCACACCGCAGGAAGTGGCGCTTCGGGATGTCAAGAAGTCCATCCGATTCTGCAAGACCCTCGGGATGCCTGTGTACGGTATTGTGGAGAACATGAGCGGCTTCGTTTGCCCCAATTGCGGCGTGCAGCACGACCTGTTCAAGG
>JAIWNO010000020.1 GCA_020216785.1 Desulfomonile sp. | reverse complement strand
TGGGAGGCGGCGAGCGCTTGGCGCGGGAGACGGGCTTCCGCTTTCTCGGCCGAGTACCGATCGACCCGCGGCTCGTCATAGCATCGGATGACGGCAAGCCTTTTGTGCTCGAATACCCGGACTCACCCACGGCCCAGGCGTTCGACCGGATCATTCAGCCGGTCCTGGAACTCGCCTCGCTGCGGATGAAGAAGCACTAGCAGATCGTTTCATAAGTATCTTGCCACCCTGCCCCTTGCAAGGAGGGACGTCGAACGACGCGATATGCCATGCAGGGGCTGGTCTGATATGATATTATGTTTAAAATCGTACGAAGGCCCTGGAGGGGCGCACCAGCGTGTGCGCCCAAATCCGGGCACCCGCGGGTCTGCCCCTACAATAGCTCGGCGAACAGTATCGTCTTGGACGCAAGGTCGTCTGAGCCCCGCCCCTACCTAAATCGCTGTCCCCAAGGACATAAACGAATTTCTGAACCGTGCCACTAATAAAGAATCAGCTTCACGGGGCGTGCGAGGTTCACGTACGGGCCGTTGGGTGATTCTCCTCGCGTGGAGGTCCCGACATACAGCTTGAGCGCATCCGCGAGCTCCTTGACGGTCTTGTTCAGCATTCTCACGCATCCGTGCGACTGTCCGGAGCCGACGCTCCACGGTGAGTCGGTGCCGTGGATGCGATACATGCCCGCGTCGATCATCTCCATGCGCGGGGCCACCTTGTCCGGTTGCTCTTCGAGGGTCGCTTGGGCTTTGAGCGCGCGCTTGGAAAAAAACGGCATCATATGGCCGCCATACACGGATCGACTTGGCAATTGCCCCCACGCCCATGGACGATCCTGGGGCGGTATCCAGATGGGCTTGTCGTCGAAGATTCGGGTGATGTAGAACGTCCCGCGCGGAGTGGGGTAATCCGGAGAGCCCAGCCCCACACGCGTGCCGAAAATGAGTTTCTCCTCATCCCCTCGGTAGCCGAACAGCTGAAGCGTGTACGCACTGCGGTTAACGCGTATTTCCAGGCGCGAATAGATCCGCGTAGGATCCGCCACCAAGCTCCCTGACTGTTCAAGAGGCCGTCCTGTCCCGAACAGGTCCTCTACCCGGTCGCCGCGCCCCATTGCACGCGATAACTTGGAGGGGACTCGAGCACCGTCGTTCACGAAATACACCATCCTGCCGGGATAGAATGGACCGCGCGGGCCAAGCTCTGCCAGAGCGTCTTCGCCTCGGACCTTCACCCGGCCCGGCCAGTTCCGCAGCACGAGCGGCACATCACTATACGGTCCGGGAAACTTCCAGACTGGAAATTCGAGGAGCCGGTCGATCTTGCTGGAACTGCCGTCAGGATGAAAGTCGCCCGGTCGCACGGCCCCCAAGAGGAGTTCCCGGACCGAGCCATCTCCGGCATTCACGGGCACAAACTGGAAACAAACGATCGAGAGAGCGAGAACAACCACACTCGCCCATCTCCTCCTTCTATAGTGCACCATCCTGCCCCGGACTCCGGATTGAACTGATGATTTCCCAGTTGAACCGGCAAATTACACAAACGTATGCAACAGAATACTCAAAACCCCCGCCACGTCAAGGGGACCACGGCCTGTAGATCGTACTTAACGGAAGATGGGATACGGGTTGCGGCCATAGGATATCCCGTGACATGGAAGCTGCAATGAAGGGCACGCTGTTCGATATGCGCACGGCACTGCCTGAGGCTGCAGTCCCGGAGGCCGGCAGTGCACCGCGCACGGGTTCTCAATCGGCGGGAAGATACACGGCGCGGGGTGTTTCCGGTCGAGCCTCGGTGTGTCGCGGTTGCCAAAATGCGAAAAATCCCACGCCCAAACCTCCGGAGATATCACGACGACCGCAGCGAACATGATCAGAGCAGATATTAAAACCACACGTTTCATGAGCAATCCTCCGGGCAGGTGGGGAGGAACAGTCCCGCACCAATTCGAAACGTCACTAGACTTTTTCTTAAGTAGAATAGCAGACAAGTGTGACAAATGTCAACCATAGCTTGCAGTAATTCAGGTTGCGTTGGGAGCGTCAGATAACAGCGTCCCTACTGCGACTAGAAAGAAGCGAACATCTGCCCTGAACCCATACAAATTTTTACTTTAAATATTGCTTGCAATTCCTTGTAACTTTTGATAAATATTCTCTCAATACCACAAGACGAGGCTGGCCATGATCGTCCATCTCGCCGTCATATTCCTCATGATCGCCACACTCGGCGCCTTCCTCATTCTATGGTACTTCTGGGTGAAGAAGAAGGTGGAAGCCTCTTTCTTCCTCGACGATGAGGAGCAGGTGCTGTTTCCCTTCCGATATTTTTCCTGGGTCCTGATCGGCCTTGTGGTGCTCACGTGTCTGGCGCAAGTCCATTTCTTGCGCGTGTCAGCCTCCGTGCACGAACGGCTCGCACAAATTGCCGGATTCCATAAGAGTCAGCAGGCGTGCGCGGGAGCGGTAAATGAGCTGAAGATCATGGTCCAGGGCGTTCGCAAGGACATCAACGCGGGCTTCACCAAGATTGCGGCCAATACGACGGCAACCCACGCGCTCGCGGAGGTCCTGGACAAGCCTACCACCACTGACGAAACACCGCTCACGCCGCCCGCGAAGGGACCGCTTCGTGGCGATCTGCCTCCCGGCCTGCCCAAGATCGGGAAAGCAGACACCCGATCGTCATTCGCCCAAGAAGCGCGGGCATCCACTTCCGAGGACACGGAGAAAAGCCGTCCCTCAGAAGGTGAAACGGAGCCGAAAGATTCGACCAAGGGCGTGTGGTCGATGTCTCTCAACATGGAAGGCAAGGTCACTGCCGACTCATTGCGCGTGCGCCAGGAACCTGAAAAAAACTCCAGGGTCGTGGCGAAGCTCAGAGTGGGTGACCACGTGAAGGTCACGGAAAAGCGGATCGTAGACGACGGAATGTGGTTCCGGGTGGTCACTCCGAACGGACGCGCGGGCTGGGTTGACTTCCGTTTCCTGAAGCTCCACGCTCTCGCTCAACCGGCCGAGGGAGCCTAGCAGGAACCCTGCAAAGTCTGGATTGACTTCTCCGAGGATAGCAGAGATAATGGCCCCAAGGGGATGGGGTCCCCCAAAAATGCTCATAACCATGAGCTGATGACTCCTACCGTAAAGACCTTGCGGTGGGAGATCGGCGTCACTGGAACCCACCGTATGGTGGGTTTTTTGTTTTTCGGCGTTTCGATCGAAAAACGTCCAGACAACTATCCTGCCAGGAGGGCTCCAAGTGGATTCCTCGACAGTCCAGCTTGCCAAATTAGACATCGCATTGCGTTCACAGGATACGGGGGGCAGGGTTGCGCTTGATTTCCAGTTCCTGCTCGGTGAGGCAATCAGGTGCGTAGACGGCCTCGGTGCTCGATTCGCCTCAGACAAAGAGAGACTTCTCGCGTTGCGAACTCGGCTGGAAGAAGGACGATTTCACCTCGCGGTCCTAGGACAGTTCAAACGCGGAAAGAGCACGCTCCTCAACGCTTTTCTCGGACAGGAGCTGTTGCCAACTTCCGTGGTCCCGTTGACGGCCATTCCGACTTTTCTCGAATACGGACCGGGGACCCGGATACGCGTCTGCTACCAGGACCAGCGGCCCGCGAAGGAATACGCCGGCAAGAGTATCGAAGAGCTCATTGAGGTTCTGAAGGAAATCGTCACCGAGGAAGGCAATCCCAAGAACCGCTTGGGCGTTCAACAGGTGGACATTACCCATCCGGCGACCATCCTTCAGCACGGTGTAGTACTGATCGATACTCCCGGCATCGGCTCGACTTTCACGCACAACACCGAAGCCACTCTCAATTTTCTCCCCCAATGCGACGCGGCGTTGTTCGTGGTGTCGGCAGACCCGCCGTTGAGCGAAGTCGAGGCTGAGTTCCTGGAAAAGGTGAGGTCGCGGGTGGCGCGGCTGTTCTTCATTTTCAATAAGGTGGATTATCTCAGTGAGCAGGAGCGGGAAGCCGCGATCGCTTTCTTCAGGAAGGTGCTCGCCGAAAAGATGGGAGCGACCGACGATCATCCCATCTTTTGCGTCTCTGCCCGTCGCGGATTGAGCGCACGGCTTTCCGACAACTCTCGTCTGTGGGCTGAGAGCGGCCTGCACGAGGTCGAAGATCATCTCGTTCGCTTTCTCGTCTCCGAAAAGGCAAAAGCTCTCCATGAGGCGTTGGGCCGCAAGGTGCGCGATGTGCTCGAAGATGTGATTATGCGCCTGCGACTGGGGATTCGATCCCTTCAGATGCCCGTTGAGGATCTTGAGGAACGGCTAAAGGTCTTTGACAGGGAATTGAAAAATGCAGAAAGGCAACGGGTTGCAGCCCAAGATCTTTTGACCGGCGACCGCAAGCGCGCGTTGGAGCGACTGGAATCGGAAGCAGAGAGCTTGCGTCGGAGGTCGATAGAGCATCTTGAAGGCGTGGTTGAGGCATCCTTTGCGGCCATGAAGGAGGGCGATGTCTCTGAGCAGGCTGTCCTCGACGCCCTTGCCGAGGAAGTCACCACCTTCTTTCAGGCCTCTGCGGAAGAGGTTTCCGGTGGATTCGGCGTATACACGGCAGAGACGCTGCGTCCGCATCAACAGCGGGCCGATGAGCTGATTGAGCTTATTCGGAAGGCGGCGGCCGAGCTTTTTGACATTCCCTATCACGCGCCGGAGAGTTCCGAGGCCTTTGAAATGAAACGACGCCCGTATTGGGTCTTAAGAAAGCGCGTGCCGACACTTCCCATAGTTGTTCCTGAAGAAGCAATCGACAAGCTCCTGCCGGCCGGTCTTCGGGTCGGAAGGCTCAAGAAGCGATTGTCTCGACAGATTGAAACATTGGTTCGCCACAACGTCGAGAATCTTCGTTGGGCAACGCTTCAGAACCTGAACGACGCGTTTCGGCGCTTCGGGCTGACGCTTGACCAGCGTTTCCAGGAAACGATCGAGGCTACCCACGGCGCGATGCAGGCCGCGTACACAAGGCGCAAGGAGCACTCAGAGGCCATTGCCGAAGAGGTTGCAACGTTTGAGGCGGCCGCTGCAGAACTAGCAAAGATATGCGTCGAAATTCAATAATGCCCATGAACGTTCCGATACCCTCCCCATCATCGGGACGCCGGAGTTTTCAGCTTTCTCCCGGAGAAATCCATTTTCTTTGGTGGTTCATACAGGGCGGCATCATGGAGCCGGAAACTCGGCAACGTATGCGCAAAGCCTGGGGATTCTGCGAACGACACGCATGGGCGTGGCTCGCTGTTGAAGCCTCCTTTCGAGGCGGCTATCTGCTCGGCCCCGCGGTCCTTTATGAAGATCTGATGGAACGCGCTGTGAGATTGTTTCGCGTGTATGGCCCGGCACAAGGCATAAGGGTACGAATACGCGTCCACGAAAAAGGGCCCTGCCTCATGTGTGAATTGGGGTACGGCCCTGATAGCGAAGCCACGGCTGCGGCGAAACTGATAGACAAGGGACGGGACCTCTACCATCTTCGATTGGTGGCTGAAAGAACTCGACCGTACTGGCAGATGGACGTGTGCGGCGTATGCGTCGGCACCAACTCAACGATGCGGTGCCGAAAGCACTTTGTACAAAAAGCGAACGTTGACTCTGTGGAGCATTTTCGCCTCCAGAAAGAGTTTCTGACCAACCTCTTTCCGCGTGTCGCCAACTTCTTACGCTCTTTTCGTTGGGAATATCGAGACACACAAACGGTAGAAGACATGGCGGCCTTGATCAGTGCCGTGGGATGGTGCAGCGGCTGGACGATTTTTCTCGAGTTGGTTGAATGACTCCGTGCCACTACACCCGGTATGGGTTGTCAAGAGGTGAACAGCACCCATGAATCGTGCGTTCTTCTCCAAATCCGCAGAGCTTTCGGCGTTTGAACTCTCTCCCGGAGAAATCCATTTTCTCTGGTGGTTCATTCAGGGGAGCATCATGAATCCGTCTACGCGAGAGCGACTGCGGAAAGCATGGGGAATGTGCGAGCGGCACGCCTGGGGATGGATGATTGTGGAAGCTGCCTTTCGAAGCGGTTTCATGCACGGGCCTGCCGTTCTTTATCAGGACGTGGTTGGACTGGCCGTGGAGGCGTTCGAGATGCAAGGGCCCGCGCAGCTGGGCCGACTGAGGAGAAGGCTCCGCGCAAAGGGCCCCTGTCTGATGTGCGAGGAAGGGTACGGGTCCGAAAGCAAAGGGTTCGTCAAGCCGAATATTGTCGTGCAGGGACGGGACTTGAGCGAGTTTCGATCCTTTGCGCTGCGCACCCTCCCCTACTGGCGAAACGACATTTGTGGCAAGTGCTCCGGTTCCGGCTCAGCCGTGAGGTGCCGCGAGCATCTGGTCGAAGACGAATCTGCCCGTTTTGGGGAGGACTTGTCAAATCATCGCGCTCTCATTTCCGACATTCATCGCCGCCTCACTCGATACGCTCGCTCATTTCAGTTCGAATTTCGAGGAACCAACACTTTGGAAGACACGGCCGCGTTGATCAGCGCCGTTGGCTGGTGCAGCGGATGGACGCTTTTTCTGTCCATTATTGACGCGCTGTGACCATATCCTGGAACAGGGGCCCCGTTGCCCGGGACTCAGCCTTGAAAAGGAGGGTGTTATGGCTGCCAAAATCGTTTCGATTCGTGCGCTGGAAATTCTCGACTCGCGTGGAAATCCGACAGTTCGGGTGTTCGTGGAGTTGGAAGATGGCATCACGGCTTCGGCTTCCGTCCCTTCGGGCGCATCCACCGGTGAGAACGAGGCGCTTGAGCTGCGCGATCAGGACAAACGTCGCTATGGTGGAAAAGGCGTGCTGAAGGCGGTGGACAATGTCAACAGCATCATAGGACCTGGGCTGATCGGGATGCAGGCCACTCGACAGGCCGAAATCGACAGGCTCATGATCGAGCTGGACGGAACGTCCGGCAAGTCGAAACTGGGCGCCAATGCAATTCTCGGGGTCTCCATGGCTGTGGCTCGAGCGGCGGCCGCCTCATCCCGCATTCCCCTGTACGCGTATCTCGGAGGGCCCGGAGCAGTTCGAGTCCCGGTACCCCAGATGAACATCCTCAACGGCGGGAAGCACGCGGACAATAGCGTCGATTTTCAGGAGTTCATGGTTATGCCGGTCGGTGCGCCGACATTTGCGGAAGCCCTCCGCTACGCGGCCGAAACTTTTCACGCTCTCAAGAAAATCCTGAAGGGCAAAGGTTACGCGACCGCCGTAGGCGACGAAGGCGGTTTTGCGCCCAATCTTAAGAGCAACGATGAAGCGTGTGAAGTCATCGTCGAAGCGATCGAGGCCGCTGGCTACAAGCCGGGAAAAGACATTGCGATCGCTCTCGATCCCGCGGCAAGCTCCTTCTTTGAAGATGGGGTGTACCATTTGAGCAAGTCCGGACAGGGCAAGAAGACGAGCGCCGAGATGACGTCTCTCTACAAAGCCTGGATTGAGAAATATCCCATTGTGTCGATTGAGGACGGCCTTGCGGAAAACGATTGGGAAGGCTTCCGGGAACAGACGGCCGCTCTTGGCGACAAAACCCAGATCGTGGGCGACGACATCTATGTGACAAACACCCGGTTTATTGCCCGTGGAATCAAGGAAAACACCACCAACGCAGTCCTTATTAAGCTTAATCAAATCGGCACGGTCACCGAGACGATGGAGGCTGTCCACCTCTGTCGCAAGGCAGGATGGGGATACGTGATTTCCCACCGGTCCGGGGAGACCGAGGACACTTTCCTCGCGGATTTCGCCGTGGCCATGGGCGGCGGGCAGATTAAGACCGGCTCCACCAGTCGCAGTGAGCGGATCGCCAAATACAATCGCCTCTTGGAGATCGAAGCGGAGCTGGGAAAGGCCGCTGTTTTCGCGAGCCCGTTGCAGGCATGAGGACGGCTCGTACACAGATCGACCTCAGCGGATTCAAGGAGACCCGAGCGCATGAGTGAAAACCACATTCGCGGCATTTCGACGACGCTGACTCTTCTGGACAAGGCACTATGTGAGTTTGACCAGTATGCGCACGGACATGCAGTCCGTTCGGTGTTGCACCAGGTCCGCAACCCCCTTTCAGCTGCGCAACGCAAGACCTTGGCCGCTGAGGTCGCTGAAATGAAAAGCATCCTTCAGGAAATAAAAGGCACGCTTCATCTGCGCGCATCGGTGCACGAGGCGGACAGAATGATTGTGGCCGCGTGCTCGACATTCTGGGTCTCCTTAGTGGAACTGGAAGGCACCCGTCTTAGGAGGTACGGGGAACTGCCGCCCGGTCTGGCTGAGTACCTCGACCCGCGCGTGGCTGCACTCAATGTCCATTTGCGCCAAATATCAAAAATTATATCAACGGGAGGGCCTCGCTGAAGTGATACTCGGCGGCATCTCCAGAACGGAGCGGTGAATGGATCATGCGTGGTATGTGGCGACGGTCTGGATCGGCCTGGCCTTACTGGCCAGCATTATTTCGATACGGACGGCGATCTCCGTCGCTTTGGTGGAAATCTGTGTGGGGGTCATTGGCGGCAATTATCTCGGACTGGACCCGAGCGCCGAATGGATCAGCTTCTTAGCCGGATTTGGAGCAATTCTCCTGACTTTTCTTGCAGGCGCGGAAATCGAGCCGGAAGTTCTTCGCAAGTACGGCAAGGAGAGCATAGGCATTGGGGTATGCAGCTTTCTCCTACCCTTTCTGGGCTCAATGGTATACGCCTACTACATAGCGCACTGGACTGCCGATGCAGCCAAGATCTGCGGTATCGCGCTTTCGACCACGTCAGTCGCTGTAGTCTATGCCGTGATGGTCGAGACCGGAATGAACAAGACGGAACTGGGAAAAATCATCCTTGCCGCGTGCTTCGTCACCGACTTGGGTACCGTGCTCGCCCTAGGAATCCTATTTGCCAATTACACAATCCGGCTGGCTGTTTTTGCGGTAATAACGACAATCATACTTGTCATAACCCCCCGATTTGCCCGCTGGTTTTTCTGCACTTTTAAGAACCATGTCAGTGAGCCTGAGATCAAGCTGCTCTTCGTCATGCTGTTCGGACTAGGCTGGCTGGCGACTCATGCAAACAGCGAGGCGGTGTTGCCCGCCTATCTGTTGGGAATCGTCGTTGCGGGCTTGTTCCAGGAATACCGGCCGATGGTCCGCCACCTGCGTACGGCGACGTTCGCATTGCTGACCCCGTTTTACTTCCTGAAAGCCGGAACCATTGTGTCGGTTCCCGCCATTCTAAGCGGATTCGGCCTCATCGTTGTGCTGCTCACGGTCAAGGTCGCCGCCAAGTTCATCGGTGTGTTCCCACTGACTTCGCTCTTTCGGTTCTCACGGAACACCGGTATGTACACCACACTGCTCATGAGCACGGGTTTGACGTTCGGCAGCATTTCCGCACTGTTCGGATATACCAGAGGGATGATCACCCAGGAGCAGTACACCATCCTCGTAACAGTCGTCATCGGGAGCGCGGTCGTCCCGACGCTCATTGCGCAGTGGTTTTTCCAGCCGAAGCATAGTGACCTGAAAGGTGACCGGCAGAAATAGGCTTTTTCATCAACGGAGATGACGTGCATGTACAAAAAAATCTTGGTTGCATTTGACGGTTCCGAAGGCTCGCGAAAGGCCCTCAAGCAAGCTATAAGATTGGCCGGTGCTTTCAGTGCCGACCTGCATTCGATTTCTGTGGAAGTGGACTTGCCGCAGTATGTGGCCACGGTGGGCGAGTTTGAGGAGGTCAAGAGACGGAAGGATGAGTACTTTGAGCGACTCAACAATGAAGCCGTCGAGATGGCGAAGGCCGAGGGAGTGAATTTGACGCCTCACGTTGTGGCCGGTCACGCGGTAGACAGCATTGTGGATTTCTGCAAGCAGGGGAAATTTGATTTGCTCGTCACGGGATTCACCGGGCACAGCCGGATTTATGAGCGCATCTGGGGCGGGGTATCCCGGAACCTCGCCCGGTTTAGCCCCTGTGCTGTTTTGATAGAAAAGTA
>JAIWNO010000019.1 GCA_020216785.1 Desulfomonile sp. | reverse complement strand
GCAGGGGTGTCCGCCGATTGCATGCTCTGAACAGGGAGGAGCACAGAATGCTAAGAAAAATACTCGTTGGCTTCGATGGCAGCAAAGGATCATTCAAAGCTCTCGAAGAAGGGCTCCTGCTTGCCCTGCTGGTAGGCAAGGAACTCCACACAATATCTGTGGAAGAAGTCCCACGATTTCCCGGAACAATCGGCGAGGTGGTCGAGGAGATAGAGGCCGAGGAGACAAGGTTTGGAACCGCTATTGCCCAGGCACGGCAGATGGCCGAAGCGAAAGGAATCACCTTGGTGCCGCACGTTCTGGTAGGACACGAGGTTAAGACCATCGTGGAGTTTATCGAGGAGAACGCGTGCGACCTTCTTATCATCGGCTTTATGGGGCATTCAGCGATCTACAACAGAATCATGGGCGGTACCTGTCAAGCCCTTGTGCGTTTGGCCCCATGTGCAGTCCTTGTTGTGAAGTGATTATGGCCGGAAAGCTGCCCCGATGGCCTACAGGTAAGACAATCGATTGAATAGGACCAAAGAGAGGCTTTTTCCTCATGAGCTTCCGCAGCATACTTTTTGACAACACTGACGCCTGCTTTAGAGAGGAAGGAATTGAGGAGCCTGACTTTCTTGCCGACCTGAATCTTGATCAGATCATAGACGCGATCACGGCCCTCAGGCCGGGATATAACTTGAAACCGTTTTTCCACTATCCGTTGAGCGATGCCGATGCCATCAAGTACCGCCAGGAAATATTCCAAGACCTTGAAAACGAGACCCTCTTGGAGAATATAAAGAGCTTTGC
Organism: Desulfomonile sp.; assembly: GCA_020216785.1. Classification (GTDB taxonomy): domain Bacteria; phylum Desulfobacterota; class Desulfomonilia; order Desulfomonilales; family Desulfomonilaceae; genus JAIWNO01. Next base: position 9,205 of record JAIWNO010000019.1, on the reverse strand, counting down.
GCAAAAAATGACTCAGATGCGCTATCACCTCGCCTTGGTACACAAACTTTACTACAACTATCATAAAAAGGGATGGTTCCTGGAGGCGGTCGAGGTCTACTGCGACGCAATTGCATGCCTGGTACGCGACTTAAGTACAGCGAGCTTGAAATCACGCGGCCTGGTGGAATTCCGCGATTATGTGACGAACTACTCCAATTCTGAGGCTTTTGCACGCCTGGCGGATGAAACGAGAAGGCTCAAAGCCGATTTATCAGCCGTGCGGTATTGTGTGCTCATCAAAAACAGCACAATTAAGGTCCGCAAATATGAATCCGAAATTGACTATAGCGTAGAAGTGGAAAAAACATTCGAAAAATTCAAACAGGGCGCGGTGAAAGATTACACGACAAAGCTTCCGGCCCGGTCGGGTATGGGGCATGTTGAGGCTCAGATTCTGGATTTTGTGGCCAAATTGTTTCCGGAAATATTTTCGCATCTCGATAATTATTTTACGCAAAACACCCGTTACGTAGACGAAACGATAGCCGCTTTTGATCGAGAGGCGCAGTTTTACGTTGCCTACTTGGAGCATGTCGCAAAACTGAAACACGCGGGGCTGTCATTCTGTTATCCGCAGATTTCCGACGCGGACAAGCAAGTGTACAGCCACGAAGGATTTGATTTGGCTTTGGCCCATAAACTGATTAACGAAGGCTCGTCCATTGTGACCAACGATTTCTATCTGAAGGGTTGCGAGCGGATCATTGTGGTATCCGGCCCGAACCAGGGAGGCAAGACCACCTTCGCTCGCATGTTTGGACAGTTACATTATCTGGCGAGCTTAGGCTGTCCTGTGCCGGGCGGCAAAGCGCGACTCTTTCTGTTCGACAGGATCTTCACGCATTTTGAAAGAGAAGAAGACATCGAGAATCTCCGCGGCAAACTGCAAGACGATCTACTGCGAGTTCACGACATTCTCGGCCATGCTACCTCAAACAGCATCATCATAATTAACGAGATTTTCACCTCCACGACATTGAGAGACGCTGTTTTTCTGGGCACGGAGATTTTGAAGAGGATAGACCAATTGGACTCGTTATGCGTTTGCGTGACGTTCATCGACGAATTGGCTGCCTTGAGCGACAAGACCGTGAGTATGGTGAGTACGGTCGTCCCGGAAAACCCAGCGTTGCGCACCTACAAGATTGTCAGGAGACCTGCAGATGGACTCTCATACGCGATATCCATTGCCGAGAAGTACCGCCTCACTTACGAATGTTTGAGGGAGCGCATACAAGCATGAGAGCTTTCCTCATGTACAGGAATCGTGACTTTGACTTGCAAGAGCAGTTGCCGTCCAATGCGAAAGAGCTGACGCAAGACCTGGAATTGAACACGCTGTTCAATACCATGGCGGCCGGTGACAACTTCCTGTTTCAAGTGGCGCAGAAGGCTGTCTTGTTGAGCCTGAGCGACCTGGACACAATTGTTTATCGCCAGGATATTCTTAAGGATTGTTTGAAGAACAGGCCTCTGGTCAGAGAGATGTACCAGATTCCAATTGAAGCGATGGAAAAGAAAAGAAGACATTGGATGGGCATTTTCACAAGATATCCCGCCGGAATCTTGGGCAACGCAAGAGAAATGCTTGAGCTGTTTGTCGAGTTACTAAGGAAATTAAGGAGCATTGCAGACGAGCATTCCGACAAGTTCGAGTCGGAAGGCTTTGCAACGCTTTTTGCGATGATCAAGAAAGAGCTTGATGACGAATACTTGTCCGTGGTCGACAGTCATCTTAAGGAATTGAAATTCCGCGACGGAATTTTGATCAGCGCTGAATTAGGAATTGGCAATGAAGGTACCGATTATGTGCTTCGTAAACCACAAGGCAAGAATCGAGGCTGGGTAGGGCGGATCTTTGGCCCAAGGCGGCCCGTTTATACATTTCGTATCGCCGATCAAGATGAAAGCGGCTTCAGAGCGGTGGCCGAATTGAGGGATAGAGGGGTCAACGTTGCGGCCAACGCGCTTGCCCAGTCTGCTGAGCATATTGACGGTTTCTTTGCCATGTTGCGGACCGAATTGGCCTTTTACATTGGTTGTTTGAACCTGTCGGAACAACTTGCCGAAATGGGAGAGCCAATAGCTTTTCCTGTTGCCGTGGCTCCTTCGGAACGTAAACATTCTTTTGAAGAGCTGTACGATGTTTGTCTGGCTCTGGCTATGAAGCGTAAGGTCGTCGGCAACGATGTGAGCGCAGACGGCAAAGACCTCGTGATGATCACGGGGGCCAACCAGGGCGGCAAATCAACCTTTCTGCGGAGTATAGGTGTATCTCAATTGATGATGCAATGCGGCATGTTTGTGCCGGCCGGATCCTTCCGTGCCAATGTCTGCGACCGCCTTTTCACGCACTACAAACGGGAAGAGGATGCCACCATGAAGAGCGGCAAACTCGATGAAGAACTCGGGAGAATGAGCGCCATCGTGGACGAGCTGAAGCCGAATTCGCTGGTGCTTTTCAATGAGTCATTTGCCGCCACCAATGAAAGAGAGGGCTCGGAGATAGCGAGGCAGATTACACGCGCATTATTGGAAAAGCGTATAAAGATTTTCTTCGTTACGCATTTGTATGACTTTGCACACAGTTTCCGTAACAAAAAGATGCAGAATGTCTTTTTCCTTCGCGCAGAAAGACAAGCCGACGGGCGACGGACGTTTAAGCTGATCGAAGGTGAGCCGCTTGAAACGAGTTTTGGCCAAGATTTGTACGACCGGATATTCGGGGGGACCGAGGAGGAGAATTGCCCGTCAGGATTTCAAAAGGCGCATCCTTGAAATTTATTGTCGCTCTGGGCTTCGTCAGCCTTTTTTGCGACCTTACGCATGAGGGGGCCCGAAGTATTGCAGGTCCTTTCTTGGCCGTTCTCGGAGCCAGCGGCACGGTAGTGGGAATAGTGGCGGGGTTCGGTGAATTAGTCGGATATGTGCTGCGGCTCGCGACCGGTTATTTGAGTGATAAGACCGGTAGATATTGGACATTCATGACCGTAGGTTACGTACTGAACGTTGCTGCCCCGCCACTCTTGGCTCTGGCCGGCAGCTGGGAGCTTGCAGCTTTTCTCATGATAGCGGAGCGCACAGGGAGGGCCATTCGCCATCCGGCTCGGGACACCGTCCTCGCCGGTGTGGCCAAAGAGGTTGGAGTCGGATGGGGCTTTGGCTTGCATGAGGCTATGGACTCGATAGGCGCTCTTCTCGGCCCCTTGGCTGTGGCCGCTGTGCTCTACTTCAACGGCAATTATCGGACCGCCTTTTTCGCCCTCTTGATACCGGCAGTGCTTACGCTAACTTTTTTTTTGCTGGCGAGAATGACGTATCCTCTTTCTCGCGCGGCGGGACCTCAACGTGAAAAGCTTGAAAATGACGGATTTCCCGACGTGTTTTGGCTTTACGTCGCCGCTGTTTGTAGCATTGGTATGGGGTATGCCGATTTCCCCCTGATCGCATATCATTTCAAGAAAACGGCTGTGGTTGAGCAGGAATTGATCCCCATTTTCTATGCGGTCGCGATGGGGGTCAGCGCCTTGGCAGCCGTCACTTTCGGGCGGCTATATGATCGAATAGGGTTCCCAGTTTTGATTATGTCCGCGCTTCTGTCGTCCCTCTTTGCCCCTCTTGTCTTCCTGGGAGGACTGGGACCCGCGTTGACGGGAATGATCTTATGGGGAATTGGTATAGGCGCGCAGGAATCTATAATGAGATCTGCAATCGTAAACCTAGTGCCCTCACCGAGATTGGGCTTCGCCTACGGAGTATTGAACAGCGGCTATGGGATATTCTGGTTCTTTGGCAGCGCCATCATGGGCATGCTCTACGACACCTCGATGGAAACTCTCATAATATTTTCGGTAGGCGCGCAACTTATATCCATTCCCATGCTGTTGCTGGCAAAGAAAGAGCTCACTTCTGCCTCAGGCTAAAGAGGAGAGACCAGAAATGAAGTATACCGCGCTCCTTTCCTCGGACTGGAACGAATGTCTTGCGCCGAGCGGTCCATTTGATCCCATTGCATTTTCTTTTCCAGGTCTGGCTCCTGAGCTTACCCAAGTCTTCCACCAGTACACGAGCAATGAGATCACTCTTTCGGAAGCCACAGGGCGCATCGCTGCGGCAATGCCCGGCCCGATAACCGAGGACGACATGGATGCGTATCTGGCCGCGTCCTTCTCGACGTATCGGGGCGTTGCGGACCTCATTGAGTGGTGCTTGAGCCATGACATTTTATTCATGATCAACACCACGGGGATGCAAGGGTATTTTCAGCGGGTTTTCGCTAAAAAGCTTGTGCCCGCGGTGCCGGTGGCGGCCGCGAATCCGTTGATTCGGTTTGCGGGCGCTGATGAGGACCCTCGCTACTCTTTTCTCGTGAGAGAGAGCGATGACAAGCCGAAGAATACCGAAGCGGTCCTGTGCACGCACGGGATTCCGCCGGAGCGCGCAATTGTTATCGGTGATAGCGGAGGAGACGGACCGCATTTCGAGTGGGGATCGAAAGTCGGAGCGTTCCGGATCGCCGGCATGACGAAGCCTTCGCTGGTGTCTTTTTGTAAAAACAGAGAGATTATTCCACACATGCTCTTTGGCATCACGTATGAGCTCGGAGAGGCGAGAGACCTTGAAAGAGAGATGGGTTTTTATTTCAATGAGTTGAGCTTCCTTATTGAAGCTTTTTTGGAGCTTCGGTCCTTGGAGGGGAGCTGATACATTGGTGGGCCAATCGGCCGAGACCCCAAATCAAGGAGGCAAGCGCCAGACAAGAGACTTGTAACTGTGGTTACATTATTTTCTTGACTTGTTGGCATATTGGAAGTAACCTGTGTTACATATCGCAAAAAAACACAGGAGGACTTCATCATGGACCTTCTCACTATCGCAATGGTCGCCTCCGGCCTCTTCTTCGGCTGGACCATTGGCTCCCACTACACAGGCGCCACCATGGGAATGGCCTATGGGTCGGGGGTCGTCAAGGGCCCCATAGTTGCCACCATTTTGGTCGCGTTCTTCGCCTTGCTGGGTGCCACCTTTGAAAGTCACAACGTAGTTGAAACCGTAGGAACGGGCATTATCAAGGGCACCGACATGACGCCGTTGGGGGCCATGACCATGATGTTCACTGCCGCGCTGGTAACCGCAGCCAACACCTGGATGAGGTGGCCCGTATCAACCTCTCAATTGGCCTGTTTCTCAGTTGTGGGCTCAGCCGTCGCTATGGGGGCCCCCGTATTTTGGGGCAGCACGATCGTGTTCCTCTGCGTGACGTGGGTCGCGACCCCCATCGTGGCTGCTATTTTCGGCTGGGTTTTTACACACGCAACTGATTGGACGATCAAAGGTCGATCCGGCGCGGTGCAGAAATTCCTGGGATATGCCTTATTCATCGCATCCTGCTACTCATCGTACACGTTGGGGGCCAACAACACAGGGAATGCTGTTGGGGTCTTTTTTGGACTCAATCTCACCACCGAAATGCAGGCCGGATTCATCGGAGGCATCGTCATAGCCGTCGGAGCAGTGACCTGGGGCATTCCTCTTCTGCAAAAGGTGGGCAAGGAACTCGTTCAAGTGGATTTGAGCATAGGTGTCGGGGCAAAATTCGCTCAGAGCGTTACTGCCCACATAGCAGCCGCCCTGGGCTTTCCGACTTCCATGAATCAAGCCCAAATCGGCGGCGTGGCAGGGGCGGCTTATGTGAGAGGGCTCCAGACTATCGACATGGCTGCCATGAAGGAAATCGTGCTTTCGTGGTTTCTTACGCCCGTGGTGGCGGGGGCCGTCTCGTTTGCGCTCTACAAATTCTTCTTCTTTGTTCTGAAAATCCATTGAGCTGGGACGACTCGGAATTCTACTGAACAGCAGCTGCGAGCATGCAGATGGGAGGCTCATGAAAAGTCAGTCTTATGCTATAAGCGAATCATGCGACATTTCCACGTCGGCCGCGACGAAGTTCGTGGTTCTGATCGGTGTCGTCAGTCTCTTTTCCGACTTGACCTACGAAGGCGCTCGCAGCGTCACCGGGCCGTTCCTGGCGGTCCTCGGCGCGAGCGGGACCGTTGTTGGGGTTGTCGCCGGTCTGGGGGAACTGGTCGGTTACGCGCTTCGCCTTGCGTCAGGCTATTTCGCTGATAAGACCCAGCGGTACTGGGCGATCGTATTTCTCGGGTATGGGTTGAACCTGTTGGCTGTCCCGCTCTTGGCCCTGGCCGGACATTGGGAAGTTGCGGCCGTACTGATGGTCGCCGAAAGGATGGGCAAGGCTATACGAACCCCCGCGCGTGATGTGATGTTGTCATGCGCCTCAGACACCATAGGCCGCGGTTGGGGCTTCGGCTTGCATGAGGCCCTGGACCAGATCGGGGCCATATGCGGTCCACTGGTGGTAGCCGCGGTTTTCTTTTCACGAGGCACTTACGAAGCCGGCTTTGCATTGCTGCTCATTCCGGCTGTCATTGCGTTGAGCGTGCTCTTTACGGCTTACAGGCTCTATCCGCGGCCTCACGACCTGGAATCCGCCGCGATCAAGCTGGCGGGAAAGGGGTACCCGTCTTTCTTCTGGTGGTATCTGGCCGCCATAGGCTGTGTTGCCGCGGGGTTCGCGGATTTCCCGTTGGTGGCGTATCATTTCAAGAAAGCCGCTTCTGTTCCCGAGCACTGGATACCGATCTTCTACTCCGTCGCCATGGGGGTTGATGCAATCGCCGCGCTCATTTTCGGTCGTATTTTTGACCGCATAGGCATCCCCGTCCTCATCGCGGCGTTTGTGCTTTCGTCGCTCTTCGCGCCTCTCGTATTCATGGGCGGATTTCAGGCTGCTTTGGTGGGAATGGCCCTGTGGGGAGTCGGGATGGGAGCACAAGAATCCATCGTGCGAGCCGCCATAGCAGGGATCGTTCCGAGAAACCGCCTGGGCTTCGCGTTCGGGCTGTTTAATACGGTGTATGGTGTGGCCTGGTTTGCCGGCAGCGCGCTTATGGGGACCTTGTACGATATTTCCTTGATTATACTTGTAATCTTTTCTGTGGCTGCTCAACTGATCGCGGTGCCGGTGATCCTATGGTCTCAGAGGGGGTCTCATTCGTGACACCGCACTTCTCGGGAAAAGAAAGTTGACGGTTGCGGTCCAAAGTGTAACACTGGTTACATGAAATGGTTGTTTTTCTCGTATACGCTGCCCTCCCGACCATCCCGCGCACGGGTCCATACGTGGAGGCAGCTCAAAAAGCTGGGAGCCGTGAGCTACCAGTCCATGTGGGTATTGCCCTATTCGACCGAGCGGCTCACCGAGCTGCGAAAGCTGACGGGGGATATCGAAGGTTGGAAAGGCGAAGCACTTCTCATCGAAGGGAAACTCCTCGACAGCGTTCAGGAAGAGCGCATCAGGAAGGCTTTCGCTGCCTCGAGAGACGAGGAATATCAGGAAATCATCAGGAAATGCGAGGACTACGCCAAAGAGATTCAATTCGAGATTGACAGACAGAATTTCATCTTTGCAGAAGTAGAGGAAAACGAAGAAGATCTGGAGAAGCTCAAACACTGGTTGAGAAATATCGAAAAGAGGGACCTGGTCAAAGCCCCCCTCCACAAACAAGCTGTGGAAAAGGTAAGTGCTTGCGAAACACTCTTTGAGGATTTCGCACAGCGAGTCTACGAACACACCCAGATCCAGGAAAGGAGGAGAATCAGGGGTCCCACGCAAAATCAGCCTGACGGGAGAGAGGATTGAAAGCTCGAACAACCAAGCTTCGTCAGATTTACCGCGCGTTCCGGGAGGAGAGCCATGATTATCCAGAAAGCCGATCTTTTCAAAGATCTCAGTCCGGAGGCCATGAGCGAAATCGCCAAAATCATGGTCGAAGAATCCCACGAAAAGGGGTCGCTCCTGTTCAAGGCAGGCGACCCCGCAACGAGCTTCTACCTCATCACTGAAGGCATGGTGAGACTCTCCATAGGGACCGGTGGAGAGATCGACTACACTGCGAACCGTCCGGGCGAGGCATTTGGATGGACCGGCATAGTCGATCGGCCTGCGTATGTGGCTACAGCGGAGTGCGTAACTCCTTGTAAACTGGTCAGGATTGATAAGGAATCGCTCAACACGCTGCTGGAGAAAGATCCCGCGAGTGGGATGATCTTCTTCAAACGACTTGCCGGCGCCGTAGTACAGCGGCTCATCGACAACTATGGCGCGTTTTTGTCCGAGGGCAGCCTGAAAGGGGTCACCTACGGTACCGGGCAAGTAATGGGAAGTGAGGAATAACTTGGTGTAACATTGTCCCGAGCGGCCCCCGGCTCGAGCGCGGGGGCCGTCCAGCCTCCGATTTGCTCGTTGAACAGCCTGATTCGGCACTCCGGAAGTAGCCGAAAGGCCTGCCGGCAGCTTGTCCGCCGGAAAAGAGCCCACCCCATCCGGAAGCCTCTCGACTCTTGAAATAATCTTCTCGTTTCAGTATGTTTCTGAAGCTCTATGAAGCAGCCGATAAAGCCGTCGCAGTCGGGCCTCGCGTCCCGTCACGTCGCGGCTTGCGGTGAGCAGAAGGGAAATGAGGCCCATGGGTCGAGCGCGTATCCTGGTTGTAGAGGACGAAGGCATCATCGCTGAAGACCTGCGCATGGGATTGGAGGAAATGGGCTACGACGTTGTGTCCGTTGCCTCCACCGGTGAAGATGCGGTGCGTGAGGCCCAGGAAAAGCGCCCTGATCTTGTGCTGATGGACGTGGTTCTTCACGGCGGCATGGACGGCATCGAAGCGGCGGGACTTATCCATGACAAGCTCAAGATTCCTGTCATCTACCTCACCGCATACTCCGATGAGAAAATTCTCGAACGCGCTAAGGTGACGGAGCCGTTCGGGTACATGATCAAGCCGATACGGGAGAGAGACCTCTATTCCACCATTGAGATGGCGCTCTTCAAGCACGAGATGGAAAGGCGGCTCCAGGAGAGCGGGCAGTGGTTTTCCGGTGTGCTCAGGAGTATCGGCGACGCCGTCATTGCGACCGACTGGGAAGGAAATATCAAATTCATGAATCCCGCGGCGGAAGCCATCACCGGCTGGAGCGAGCAGGACGCACAGAAGCGCCCATTGTGCAGCGTTTTTGCCGTAGCGGACGAGAAAACGGGTGAACCGTTTAAGGACCTGCGGGGGCTACTGCTCGGTGACGG
>JAIWNO010000018.1 GCA_020216785.1 Desulfomonile sp. | reverse complement strand
CAATTGCGGCACCGGTCAGCGGCTCAATTTACTGTTGCGGAGAAACGGCGAGGAGAGGTACGTCGAGACAAAGGCTGCTCCAATCCGGGACGAGTACGGCGCCATCGTCGGTACGGTACTGGTGTTTCGGGACATCACGGACTCCCGCAGACTGTACGAGCGCTTGCAGCTCCTTTCGGCAGCGACGGAGCAAAGTTCCGAAGGGATCGCTGTGGTGGATCTTGAGGGTACGGTCTTGTTTCTCAACCAAGCATTCGCGGAAATGCACGGCAGGCAACGCGAAGAAGTCCTCGGCAAGCACCTCTCGATCTTCCACAATGAAGAGCAGATACCGAGCGTTCGAATCGCCAACCGCATTGTCAGGGAGCATGGTTTCTTCAGTGGAGAAGTGTGGCACACCCGCGCAGACGGGACGGTTTTTCCGGGATTAATGCACAATTCGCTCCTCAGGAACGAACAGGGGGAGCCGATAGGGGTTATCGGGACCCTGAAGGACATCACCGAGACGAAGAGAACTGAAGAAGCACTTCGAGAAAGCCATGAGAAACTTGAAGCATACTCATCCTCTCTTGAAAAGATTGTGAGAGAGCGAACCCAAGACCTTGAGAATTCCAGCAAAGAACTCAAGAAATACTCCGAGAGCCTCGAAAAAACCAACGAAGCCCTCAAGCTCATCATCCAAGGAGTTGAGGCGCAGAAAAAAGATGTGGAGGAAAAGATCGCCCAGAATCTTAATCTCACCGTCTCTCCGATTATCGATCAGCTCAAGTCGCAGGATCTCCCTGAGACCGCCCAATTCCTGCTCAAGTCGCTCGAATTCAACGTTACCAATATTGCCTCGACTTTTGGTCTGAAAATGACCAAAGAGGGCCAACGTCTCACCCCGAAGGAGCTGCGCATTTGCGACATGATCCGTTCAGGGCTCTCCTCAAAGCAAATGGCAAAAGTCATGGGAATTTCGGCGCAGACCATCCTTGTCCACCGCAAGAATATCCGCAAGAAACTCGGTCTCGCCAAGGCCAAAAAGAACCTCGCGTCGTATCTGAAATCCAGTCTGTAATAATTGAGGATTCCGACACCGCGCACTGCGCTCCCCCGTAAGCACGGTCCTATATCGGTTGCCGAGATTGCTGGTAAGCATTTGTAACTATGAATACTTCTGGGTACTTACCGTTACAAAGAGTTACTTCTTTCTCAAAAGAGTCCTTGACTTCCAAGAAAATCTTCGGTTAAATAGATCTTTTGAAGATACGAGATTAAAGCTAGGGAACCGACGTGAAAAGAACATTTCAACCGAGCACTACCTGTCGCAAGAGAACGCACGGTTTCCGCATTCGGATGAGGACGAAGAGTGGAAGACTGGTCCTCAAGCGGAGAAGACAAAAAGGACGCCACCGCCTGTCAGTCTGAGACGGGCCGATTCAGACTGACCAAAGAGGACCGGATCCGGCGCTCTTCGGATTTCCGGATCGTAATGAAGCAGGGAGTCCGCTGTCGAACGCCTCACTTTCTCATCCGGATGCTGCGAAATTCGTTGGGTAGGCCGCGGCTGGGTTTGGCCGTTGGCAAGAAAGTCGGAATAGCTTGCGCGAGAAATCGGATCAAGAGGAGACTGAGGGAGTATTTCAGGTTGAATCGGGCGAAGTTGCCCGCGGACATGGATATGGTATTTGTCGCCCTGGAGGGAGCCGCCGCCCTGGACACTCATCAGCTCTGGAGGGAGTTGGACCGCTTCTTCGCACAGAAGTTCTGACTGTCGGAAGGTACGCGCTCTCGGGGGCGATTCGACTCTATCAGATCCTGATTTCTCCGCTCTTCCCCTCGTCTTGCCGATTTTATCCCACCTGTTCCGAATACGCCCGCGAAGCAGTGTTGGAGCATGGGGTCGGAAAGGGATTGCTTTTAACCCTTCGGCGTCTCGGCCGCTGTCGGCCTTTCGGCCCTGGAGGGTTCGACCCTGTTCCGTGATGGGCCATCGCCTACGGGACTTGGTGTGATTGGGCTCGATCCCGATCCCTGCATCCCAACAATCGGGTAGAACATAATGGATCGTAATCTTATCCTGGCAATTGTTATCTCCATCCTGATCATTATCGGTTTTCAGCTCTACTTTCAGACCGTTTCCCCTCCGCCTCCCAAGAAGGTCCCGGCCGCCACGGAGAAGCCTGTCGACAAAGTGAAGGAGCGTGCAGCGCCGCCTGCTGCCGAGCGAGAAGCCCCGCGACCGGCCCCCACTGCCGTCGCTCCAGCAGAAGCCGTGGTCCCGGGGAAAGAGCGAGCGATAACGGTCGACGCCCCAAAGTACCAGGCGATCCTCTCGTCGTTCGGGGGACGGCTCGTGTCGTTCAAGCTCAAGGACTACATGCAGACCCTCAACGGCAAAGACCCGGTGAATCTCATTCCCGCCGACGGTCCTGACAGCTCAGGCCCTTCGATCATGTTTACGAGGCGGGATGAGACCCTCAACGACGCGACCGTCGCGTACCACTGCGATATTGAGCAGCCGTCCGTCACGCTTGCTCAAGCGGGTGAGAAGAAGGCGATCGTCTTCAGGGCGACAACGTCGGGCGGTCTGAAGATTTCCAAGACCTTCACTTTCCACGCTGACAAATATCTCGTGGACTTCTCCGTGGAACTGGTTAATGAGGCCGCGGAGTCTCGCAACTACCTGGTGACCTTTCCATGGAAAAAAGTCTACCACGGTGAGGAAAAGGACGGCCGCTTCCAGTGGAACAGCGCGGAGATTCTCCTGAACGGTGAGCTGAAAGACTACTATCTCAAAGACATCAAAGGCGACGAAGAGCCTTCGGGCCAAGTGTGGTGGGCAGGTCTCGGAGACATATACTTTTTTAAGGCGCTGGTTTTCGGTGACCAGCCCGGTAAGAAGGTCACGTTGTTCAAACCGACAAAGGAGGGCATAGCGGAATTCTGGGTTAGATACGGCGATGTGGACCTCGCACCAGGCAAGCCGACAAATCTCAACCTTGCGCTGTACCTCGGCCCCAAGGAAAGCACCGCCTTGGCCGCGGCCGGCCACAATTTGTCCAAGGCGCTGATCTACAGCTACAACTGGGTCCTGGAGATGATGTCGGTGTATCTGATGAAGTTCCTGAAGCTGTGCAACAACGGCTTCGAGGTGTTCGGGATTAAAGTCCCCGGCACCCACAACTGGGGATGGGACATCATCATTCTCACTGTTGTGATAAAGATCCTTTTCATTCCGCTCACCCACAAGAGCACGCAGTCAATGAAGAGGATGCAGGACCTTCAACCGCAGATAGCCAAACTCAAGGAGAAGTACAAAGACGACAAGGCAGCGCTCAACAAGGCCACGATGGAGCTTTTCAGAGAGCACAAAGTCAATCCTCTGGGAAGTTGCTGGCCGATGTTCCTCCAGCTGCCCGTCTTCATAGCCCTGTACCAGAGCCTATCCTACGCCATCGAGCTCAGGCACGCCGGCTTTGTGTGCATACCGTCAATCTATTTGTGCATCGCGGACCTCTCGGCCCCCGACCCATATTATGTGACCCCTATCCTCATGGGGGGCACGATGGTCCTCCAGCAGTGGATGACTCCGTCGGCGGGCGACCCGATGCAGCGCAAGATGATGCTCCTTATGCCGGTGATTTTCACCTGGATGTTCTTGAGCTTTCCCTCCGGCCTGGTTCTTTACTGGTTGATCAGCAACGTATTGTCCATCGCGCAGCAGGCCATTACCAATATGATGGCGAAATAAGAGGAATTTGCCATGTTTTACGAGTTCACGGGAAAAACGGTGAAAGAAGCCGTCGAGAAAGCCTGCGGTGAATTAGGAGTCGACGAAGCGCTCCTCGATGTGGAAGTTGTCGAAGAGAGCAAATCCGGTTTCCTCGGACTTGTCGGTCAGCGAGACGCCAGAATCAAAGTCAAAAAGCGTGACTTGCTCAAAGAAATCATGGAGGTGAGCGACCAGCCTTCCGAGCCTGAACGCGAGCCCTTGCCTGGGCCGTGCTGGGAGTGTGGGTCCGAAGAAACTTCAGCAGCCCCTCAAGAGGCTGGAGTAGCCGAAACAGAGGAAAGCCCCGCAGCACAGGAGGCTCCGCCGGAGTTGGAGCAGGCCAGGAAAATATTGGTCGAAATTCTGGCGAAGATGACCATAGAAGCGGAAGTCCGCCCCAAAATGGACAACGGAGCGGTCTATCTCGAAATCATCGGCGACGGCTCAGGTCTCCTTATCGGCAAGGAAGGTCACACCCTTAATGCCCTCCAGTACTTGGTCAGTAAAATCGTCAACAAAGACGCGCCGGCACACGGCAAGACCGAAATCATTATCGATACGGAGAACTATCGCCTTCGCAAGATAGAGCGCCTCAGGGAAAAGGCCCTGAAAATGAGCCGGCGGGCGCGCAAAACGCTGAAGCCCGTATGGCTTGAGCCCATGCCGCCCGACGAACGGCGCATAGTTCACATGGTATTGGCGAGCGACCGCGAAGTGTACACCAAGAGCCATGGCGAAGGGGCCATGCGTCGCATCGTGGTGTATCCCCGGCGCATGCCGAACAAGCGCCGAGGGCGGTAGTAGATTCATTCAGCAATGCCATTGCGTTGGCGTTTGCGGTAGGCCCTGGTAGGGGCGGGGCTGAGACCCGCCCCTACACGTCCGTGTTACCATCCCCCAATCACAACTTCGCAGCAGAGGACTTCAAGCCTAATAGACCGCATGATATGATAATCGCGACGCAATTCTGTGCAGGGTGCTGACGTTCACAGCATCGTGGCCGGCTGACGCGGCGGTCCAACGAATTCCTGCCGGGCTTAACCACGGAGCCTCTGTCCTTCGTATGAATTCTCAAGCATTTCATTCTCCGGACACCATTGTGGCGCTTTCCACGCCGAGAGGATATTCCGGCGTGGGCGTGATCCGCGTGAGCGGGTCGCGGGCGCCTGAGATCCTCGCAGCACTTTTCAAGCCCGCGATCTGCACGGACGGATTTCCGGATCGGCGAGCGGTATACGGCCGGGTCATCGACCCGGAGACCGGGAGGGTGCTCGATGATGGACTCGCGCTTCTGCTGCGCGGACCGGCAACGTACACTGGAGAGGACGTCGTCGAGCTTAGTCTCCACGGGAGCCCGATGGTCCTGGAATTGGCGGTGCGCTGCATCATTCGGCTCGGCGCTCGGCCGGCGGAAAGGGGAGAATTCACTCGCCGCGCCTTCCTCGCGGGCAAGCTCGATCTCGTCCAGGCGGAAGCGGTGATTGACCTCATCGAGGCGACAAGCCCCGCTGCAGTGGAAGACGCACGCGCCCGACTGGACCGGTCGCTGTCGCATCAGGTGGAAGCGGTTTCGGACCTCGTTGTGGATCTCCTCGCGGAGCTGGAGGCACACATTGATTTCGACGAGGACGATCTCGAACCTGTTACGAATCCGGTACCTCTCCTGGAAGAGATCCTGGGCCGAATGGAAGCGCTCCTGGAGGGCGGCCGCGTGGGCAGGATCCGCCGCCGGGGGGTCCGCACTGTCATAGCAGGCAAGCCCAACGTCGGGAAATCCACGCTGTTTAATGCCCTGCTCCACGCAGATCGGGCCATCGTGACGCCAATCCCGGGGACCACCCGTGACACGATCGAGGAGCGGATACTGTTGGAAGGCATTTCGTTCGTGCTGACCGATACTGCGGGAATCAGAAACGGGCCTGACCCTGTGGAAAAAGAGGGGATTCGCAGGACGCATAACGCGCTTGAACAGGCTGACCTGGTGCTGGCGGTAATAGACGGCTCCGCCGCGATTGACGAAGAAGACGAGCGTGTGCTGGCCGCTTGCGCGGACCGAGACGTCGTGGTGGCTTTCAATAAGATGGATCTGGGTTTGGTGGTCGATCCAAGTGATATGCGCTTTGGCCCGCTGTCCCGGCCCAGGGCCTCTGTAAGTGCGACCACTGGAGAAGGGCTCGACACGCTAAGCAAGATCATGGCAGCCTTTGGCCGCGAAAGGACTGGGTGCCTTCAGTCGGATATCTCCGCTGGGCTCAGCAGCCGCGGTATCGAACTCGTGGAGGCCGCGGCTGTAGTAGTGCGATCGCTGCTTGGCTCGTTCGCGGCGGAAGGGAGCCGGCGGCCGGAAATTGTCTCCCTCGAAATGCGAAGATGCCTGAAGCTGCTGAGAGAGATCACCGGCGAAGAGGTGGACGATAAAGTCCTCGACCGGATTTTTGAGCGCTTTTGTGTGGGAAAATAAGAGGCAGGGGCGTGCCGGCTGTATGCTGCACAGAAACCGTTTTGTTGTAACGTGGGGCGGGAACTCACGGTCGAACTTTGTCATTGCGACCCTGCTGAAAAACGGGGGAAGCAGTCTCCTACACTTTACCACTGGAGATTGCTTCGTCGTTTCACTCTTCGCAATGACACGGTTGACCCGGCGAGCCCGCAGGAAACTGAAGGGATACGTTTCGAACTTATAGCCGTTGCCAAAGTTCTGACTGAATTGCAGGTCTTTTGGTGGGTGTCGGGAAGTCCCGTGAACGAAGATTCGACGTCCTTGCGTCGCCCGAAATGAACGGGACCTCCGACACCCTGGAGAAATCAATCGGAGATTCCTTTTGGCAACAGCTATCACACTGCATTTCTCAAATGCGGTGACGTGTTGGAGACAGCAGAGATAGGACAGGCAAAATGCCTGTCCCATCAACTCGCAATTTTCACTCTTTTCTCATTTTCTCCGACCGAGGGCGGGCTGTCTCAGTTAGGAAACGGAGCAGTTAGTCCTATTTCGGAGCAGCCTGAGGTGGGGCGGGCCTACCCGATGGCGAATCCAGGAACTGCATGAGCCTTGAATCCGATCGCAGGAGAAGGGTCGTGCCCGATCCGAGCACTTTGCGATACACGTCCAAATGTCTGACGAATGAATAAAACTCCTCGTTCTTCCCGTACGCCTCCGCGTAGATCGCCGCGGCTTCCGCGTCGCCCTCGCCTCTCAGGGCCTCAGCCGTGCGGTAAGCATCAGCAAGAATGATCTTCTGCTGTTTGTCGGCATCGGCTCGAATTGCGCGAGCCTGTTCCTCACCTTCCGCGCGGTAGCGCTTGGCGATGCGCTCCCGTTCCGCTTTCATTCGCGCAAAGACACTGGCTTGGACCTCGTTGGGCAGGTCCAAACGTTTGATGCGCACATCCACCACGTTGAGACCGAAATCTTTGGCCGCATCTCTGGTCTCTTTGGTGACCTGTTCCATAATTTCCTCGCGCTTTGCCTGAATGAACTCGTTGAAGTTGTGACTGGCTACCTGTCGGCGGAGTCGTCCGGTGATAATGTCATTCAGCCGGTATTTTGCGCCGAGAGGATCACGCACCGTACGATAGAACGTAACAGGGTCCGTAATCTGCCACCGTGAAACAATGTCCACCGTCAGACGCTTCTTGTCGAGCGTGATGTACTCCTCCGGCCGTACTTCGGCTGCCATGATACGCTTCTCGAAGATGTGAACGTCCTGAATAAACGGGACCTTGAAATAGAGGCCGGGCTCGGGGGCCTTCTTGATGAGCACTCCAAACTGAAGTACAAACCCCTGCTCTCCTTCGTATATCACAAAAGCCGTCTGGCTGAGGAGAAACAGAACCGCACCGAAAATGACTATCGCTTTCACCATGGCGTCTAGTTCCCTTTCTCACCGGATGGCGACGGGGTGCGATCACCCTTGGTCGGCGGCCCGGTCGGCGACTGAGACAAACCCATAAGCGGAAGCACCGGCAGTACGCGCGCAGTGTCACCGTCCACGACGACATTTCGTGTGCCGGCAAGGAACTGCTCCACTGTTTCGAGATAGAGGCGCTCACGAGTGACCGCGGGCGCTTTCACGTATTCCTCAAGGACCCGGGTAAATCGCTGCGCATCCCCCTTTGCCCATGTCACCCGTTGGGACCTGTACGCTTCGGCGCTTTTGATTTCACGCTGAGCTTCACCGCGAGCCTTTGGGATAATATCTTCCTTATAGCCTTCCGCTTCTTTTATGACACGGTCGCTGTCCTCACGGGCGCGCACCACGTCATGAAAAGCTTCCTGCACCTGAGCCGGCGGGTCTACGACGAGCAGGTTTGCCTCCGTGAGCCGAAGCCCCGTGTTGCAGATGTCCAGGAGGCGCTGGAGATACGCGCCGACGCGTGCCTGGATCTCACCCCTCCCCTCAGTCATTGTGTGGTCGATCGTATTCTCGCCTACCACGCCGCGAATGGCCACCTCCGCAGACGCCCTCAGCACCGATGTTGGGTCCACTGAACCGAAGAGGAATTTCACCGGATCGTCAACCTTATATTGGACGAAAAACTGCACATCGACGATCTGCTCGTCACCCGTCAACATTAAGGATTCCGCGGGGACCTGCCTGGTACGGTCCCCTCGCTCGGAGCGATACCCGATCTCCGCGCGGCGCACCTGCGCGACGTTGACGATCTTGTGGCTCATGAACGGCTGCGGCAGCCGATAACGCAGGCCCGGTTCGGTGATCGCATGGAACTTGCCGAACCTCAGCACCACGCCTACCTCCCCTTGGCCGACCTGGTAGATCCCGGACAGCAGATAGATCACCACCACAAGCACGACGAGCAGCCAAATGCCGCGGCCTCGCATGAATCGATCAACCACGCGGCGTACATCTTCAACGCCTTGTTGAAGATCTCTCACGCCGTACTGGTCATCTCTCGGCCTGAACTGATCCATTGTCCCTCCGAAGGGGTAGAAATTGCGCCTGTCGGCAACCTTCTCTCACACAGAGCGATTGCCGGGATTTTCGCCCGATTGCCCATGAAGACACCGTCACCCCCGATACCGGATCGTTGTCCGGGATAGGCTTTGATCCGAAGTCCAGTCTCCGGATTCCCGCTTTGGCGGAAATGACGGAGAAAAAAATCCTCATGCTTAGACTTCGGCATTTTCCAGCCGCAGTCGCAAAACGGACATTATTTTTGGCAACCGCTGTCCATTTCAGGCGCAACCAATGCGGTTCTCGAAGACGGCCGCGCCTGTTGCCGAGTTCGGCGTGCCTGGCAACGCGGAAAAGCAGACCCGACTTTTCCGCATGATTTCGATATTCCGCGCGAAAAATGCCGTATCTTGACTCTTATAGCTCATGCACAAGCGGAAATCAAATGGTCGAGATCGGGAGGAACAAGCAGGAGATAAAGGGATATCGTCAATACGCTCGCAAGGAGATCACGTCGAAAAGGCCGGCATACATGCCGGCCTCGACTATTTTTTCCTATAGGAGGGAGGCACCGCGTGGAGCAGAGCAACTGGGTATTCAGGCTGATGCAAGCAAATTAACTTTGAGTGACTGGTCCGTGTCAGTTGAGCTTTTCCCCGCGGCGGACTTTTTCCAGGACGAGATCAAGCATTTTCCGCGCGTCGTTGCGGCGCTGTTTAACAGCCTCGCGCCACACTTCGATCTTCTCTATGGCTTCCATTTCCCACGGCAGCCAGTCACGGCTGTCGCGCTTGCGGATGGACGCTTCCAGTTCTTCCGGGATCGGCGGAGCAGAGCATTCCTCGTAGTGTTTCTCGATCTTTCGCAGAAATCGAAAGAGCTGCTTCATCTCTTTTTTTGTAAGACGTTTCTCGCGTTCGGTCC
Source organism: Desulfomonile sp. (assembly GCA_020216785.1). GTDB lineage: Bacteria > Desulfobacterota > Desulfomonilia > Desulfomonilales > Desulfomonilaceae > JAIWNO01. Next base: position 403 of record JAIWNO010000018.1, on the reverse strand, counting down.
CGCCAAAAATCTGTTCGGCTACCGACTCGGTGTTTTCCTTGCGCAGTTCTCCGATGAGCTTCTTCAGGTAGCGGTAATTTTCATTGAAATCGTACGGCTCCGGCATGCTCCCGGTTGACGCATGAAACGCGCTCTCAGTCATGAACTGCTCCTTCTGGCTGATGGTCTCTTCTATCCCCGTGGTCAAGTATGACACCAACGCGCGCTGCGTAAGGCGAGCGGTCCAAGACCGTCGATATGCCTCCTCCAAGGCGAGCCTTGAGCGTGACTTCGTTTCGGGGGCACGGCTGCGACCTCACCAAACCTGTTTCCTGAAACGCACATTGGTATGAGCGGACCGTCCGGTTACGGTCGGGAATCATCCGGTATCCGAAAGGCAAGGGAGTCATCCTCCCGGGGCCCC
>JAIWNO010000017.1 GCA_020216785.1 Desulfomonile sp. | reverse complement strand
AACCCTCCAATCGGCCTTCCGGCGTGTGCGGCGAGCAGCTTCCCCGCCGCCCATGCGCTAGTAACATCCCGCCGGCGGCGAGTCAAGGAATTAATGTGGTGTTCTCATCAGAATTCAGCACTTTTTGCAGGATATTCCGCGTCGGCGCGTATAGAGCCTGAGGCTTTCCTCGCGGCTCACGCGCCCATGGACTTATCAAGCGCGGCAGTGCGCTCGCGTCGCGGAATTACACGACAGCAAGCGCGGTGGCAGGAAGCGTTGCCGGGACGCTTTTTAAGATCGGTTCGCGGCCTAATCCCGTCGATGCGACGTGCAGCGGGGTACAGGTGCTCCTGAATGTCCGTTCAGTCGCGTGGGACCGGGCCCCGGTGGAACTTGCCATGCGACCCCGCTGCAAGGCGAGGGAAGCAATCTCCGACGCATCACCAGAGGAGATCGTTTCGTCGCTTCACTCCTCGCAATGACACGGTTGACCACTCGCGTCCGCCGAAGACTGAAGAGATGCGGTGCAGCTTCATTGTTCTCCGAGGACCGCGCTATCCAAGATACGGGTGAGTTCCTCTTCCGGGATCACCTTGTTGGCCAGTGCGACTTCCCGTACGGTCCGCCCTTCCTCGAATGCCTGTTTGGCAATGGCAGCGGCGGCTTCGTACCCGATGGCGGGAACCAAGGGTGTACAAAGAGCGAGGCTTTGTTCGATGAGAGAGCGGCATCTTTCCTCGTTGGCCGTAATGCCGTCCACGCACTTCTCTTTGAGGTGCTCTGCTGCGGCACGCAGAAGATCGATCGACTGGATCAGGTTGAACGCGATCGCCGGCAACATCACGTTCAGCTCGAACACGCCCCATTGCCCACAGTGCGTGATGGCGGCATCGTTGCCGATTACTTGCGCGGCCACCTGGATGACTGCCTCGGGGATAACCGGATTCACCTTGCCGGGCATGATTGATGATCCTGGCTGGAGCGACGGGATAGTGATCTCGCCGAGCCCGCACCGGGGGCCTGATGCCAGCCAGCGGATATCATTCGCGATTTTGGTGAAGCTCACTGCGATGGTTTTCAACGCGCCGCTTGCCTCGACCGCTGCATCCTGCGCGGCCTGGGCCTCGAAATGGTTTACGGCTTCGCGGAAGGGACAGCGGGCCTCGTCGCTCATGCGCCTGATTACCCGCGCAGCGAATTCGGGGTGTGTGTTCAGGCCGTTCCCGACAGCGGTCCCGCCGAGCGCAAGCTCAGCCAGATTCGGCTCGACGGCCCTGAGGCGCGCGATGCCAAGTTCCACCTGACGGGCGTACGCGCTGAATTCATCCCCGAGAGATATGGGCACCGCGTCCTGGAGGTGCGTCCGGCCGATCTTGCGGACGTAGGCGAATTCTTTCGCCTTCCGGCGCAAGCTCGTGCGCAGGGCTTCCAGTGCAGGGATAAGGCAGTCCCTGATTTCGATGAGCGCGGAAGCATGGATCGCCGTGGGGATCACGTCGTTGCTCGACTGCCCCATGTTCACATGATCGTTAGGGTGCACGGGCGTTTTGCCCCCGCGAACGCCGGTCAGGATCTCGTTTGCGCGACCTGCGATCACCTCATTGGCATTCATGTTGGTGGAGGTTCCAGAGCCCGTCTGGAACACGTCGAGAACGAATTGATCGTCGAGCTTTCCGTCCATGACTTCTTGGGCCGCTGCTATAATTGCGGAGGCCTTTTCTTTGTCGAGCAATCCCAACTCGTGATTGACCGCTGCAGCGTGTTTTTTTATCAAACCAAGGGTTCGGATGAACGCGGACGGCAGCATGTGCCCGCTGATCCTGAAGTTCTCGTACGCGCGCTGGGTTTGGGCTCCGTAGTACGCGTCTTTCGGGACGAGGACCGTCCCCATGGTGTCGGCTTCTTCTCGGTAATTCATGGAACCCTCTGCTCTCACTCCATGCAATGCCGTTTGAACGCGAGCGTCTATTCGCGCTGTGGGCGCCTGTATATCACTCCAACACTCCAGTCATCTTCGAGCACCTGATCGAAGGCCTGTCTCAGGTTGGTGGGGTCGTGGGTTTCAGGAAGGGGATGAACCCACTTTTTCAGGTTCTCCCAGGTTTTGTAGGACTTGTCGAAGGTGACGCACGGGGAATAGATGTGGAACAGAGCAAACCCTTTGTGCTTCGTGCCCTCCAGGAGCACGTCGGCAATCATCTTCTTGTCTCCCGCGAAAAGCCGTGCCACAAATGACGCGCCGTAACTCAACGCCAGGAGGGTCGCATTGATCGGTTTATCCGATGTGCCGCGGGGGCTGGCTTTGCTCTTCATGCCCATCGGCGAACTCGGCGACGGCTGCCCCTTGGTCAGTCCATATATGGAATTGTCGAACAACACGTAGTTAATATCCACATCGCGGCGGCACACGTGCGGCAGATGGCCGCCGCCGATCGCGAGGCCGTCGCCGTCGCCGCCGACCGCGTAAACAGTGAGTTCCGGATTGCCGAGTTTGACACCCGTCGCGACGGGTACCGCTCGGCCATGCACCGTATGGAGACCGTACGTCTTGGTGAAAAACGGATACCGCCCCGCGCACCCGATGCCCGATACGGTGACCACCTTGTGCAGCGGAATCCCGAGCCGTCGGATGCAGTCGTTCATCCCGTGGTGTATCCCGAAGTATCCGCAGCCCGGACACCAAGTAGGAAGTTCGCCGGAGCGCGCCTCAAATTCTCTTGACTCTCCGATGCTCCGGACTTTACGAGCAAGGTCGCGACCGGATGTCTTCATGATGCACCTGCCGGAACCAGCGTTTCGATTTCTTTCAGGATCAGCGACGGAGGAATCGGCGAGCCCGTGGCCCGGCTGAGTCGCACCACGTCTTTGCGGTGCAGGTGATCGATGAGGTTGGCAAGCTGTCCCTCGTAGTTTAACTCGGGGATGAGCACTTCCGAGCATCGGTTCATGAAGGCTCGGATCACCCCTCCGTGAAACGGGAAGATGGATGTTATCTTGAGGGCCCCCACGTTGAGCCCGCGCTCATTGGCGATGTTCACGGCCTCAAGGATCGCGCCGAAAGTCGAGCCCCACCCGATCACGCCCACGTCAAGCGGCCCTCCTCTCGAATATTCAACCGGAGCGGGAAGGTCCTCCAACGCCCCCGCGATTTTGCGGTGGCGCTTTTCGGTCATGTTCATGTGGTTCTCCTCGGTGTAGTTGGGAGTACCCTTTTCCACGTGTTCCAGACCGGTTGCGGAAAACGTGAAGCCCTCCATACCGGGTATCGAGCGAGGGGATATCCCCGAATCGGTCATCAAATAGCGCTTGTACGCGCCTTGGACGGATTCGTCGGGATACTCGTTTGCATCCGCGATTTCCCGTTCCGTTGCCTGCGGTATGGGGAGGTTCTCCACCCGGTTGTCCAGGTAGAAGTCGGTAAGTACGATTACCGGCGTCTGGTACTTTTCTGCCAGTTGGAAGCTCAGCACGGTGTAGCGATAGCACTCTTCCACATCAGAGGGAGCGATCACGATGCGGGGTGAATCGCCCGGACCGCCGAATACCGCTGCGTGAAGGTCCGACTGCTCCGTCTTTGTGGGGAGCCCTGTCGAAGGTCCTCCCCGCTGGGCATTGAGAATGACCGCCGGGATCTCCGCCATGACGCCGTGGGTGATAAGCTCCGTCATGAGCGCAAATCCCGGACCGGAGGTTGCGGTCATGGAGCGCGCGCCGGCATAAAATCCTCCGAGAACTGCTCCAATTGACGAGATTTCGTCTTCCATCTGCACCACACGACCGCCTCTTTCGGGGAGCTTGGCAGCGAGGTATTCCATGATCGGCGTTGCCGGAGTAATGGGATAGCCGAAGTAAAGCTTCAATCCAGCGTCGATCGCGCCGCGGCCGATGGCGAGATTGCCGGAAAGCATCACCTTTTCGGGGCCTTTCTTGATTCCCGGCAGAGGCTTCAGGGTGTCTCGCAGACGGTCCCGAAAGTGCTCCAGGCCGTACGCATAGCCCGCGTCGAAGCTCTTGATGTTTGCATCGAGCACTTTGTTGCCCTTGGCCTTGAATTTCTTGGTGATTACTTCGACGAACAGGTCTCGCGGCACGCCGAATGTTGCGGCAAAGCCGCCGAGCGCTGTAAGGTTCCGTCCCCGCGTGGTGCCTGCCGCGGCAGCGGCCAGGTCCGCCATGGGAAATCCGAAGAGCGTTGTTTCGGGTTCCACTCTGGCGGCTAACGACATTTCTTCTTCCACATATACCGGCGGATTGCTGTCAAAGAAGACCGCTGCATCCCGCGCAAGATAGGGGACTCTGGAGCGTGATTGCACATCGTCCAGGGAGATCAGGACGTTGGTCTTGTCTTCCAAGGCGAAAATGCGCTCCGTCCCGATCCTCGACCGGGTCACACAACGACCGAAGCCTCGGATCTCGGCTGGATACGAATCGAACCCCAACACGGAAAAACCGCCCGCCGACATGGCTTCATTGAGTAATCCACCAGCGGCGATTGTTCCGTCACCGGCCATACCGCACACTTCAATAGTGAGGTCCACTCTGGCCATGTCAGATCTCCGCCCACCAGGAAGTGGGAACTTTAACCCCTTCCACGTGAAAGATGCTCTCCGGCGGAGTTTCCGCACACACTTTTCCGCCGATGAGATTCAGAGCGGCTATCCGTCCCAGGTTTTCGGCGTTGCGATACCCGATCGAAACCCAGTAATCCCGCAGTGCCGGGTGGTAGACCTGCGCGCAGTCACCTGCGGCGTACACTCCGTCGTAGTGTGTCATAAGGCTCTCGTCGACAATTATGCCTCGCTCGATGTAGAGCCCCGATCGGGCAAGAAACTTCACATCCGGGACCAGCCCGAAAAAAGCCCCCACCGCTCCTACGGTGTAGCGACCACAGTCCGTCTCCACCCGGATCTCATCCGCGGACACGCGGGCCAATCCTTTCAGCTTCCTGCACGCGACGAGTTCCATCCCACTTGAGGCAAGGCGTTGAGCGACCTCCTGCCGGGTTTCGTCACCAAGGTGAAGCGGCCAGAAGCCGTGCTCATCCACCATGAGCTTCACCGTCTTTCCCATCGACACGAGCGCTTTTGCAAACGCCACCGAGGTGAGGTCTCCTCCCACAATGAGCACCGAATCCACCCGAGCGAGTTTCTCGATCCACACGCGCGCGTCTGCCAGCGTCTTGAGCGTCATCATGACGTCCTGGAAGACCAGGAAAGGCTCGGGGATCCGGGGTTTGCCGCCCGTGGCGATGATAAGACCATCAAACCGCAGGACTTCTTTGTGAGCCAGGATTACCCGCCGGGTATCGAAATCCACGTCCACCACTTCCTGGCCGAGGCGCAATTTAATACCGGCTTGGCTATAGGATTCGATGGGCCGCACGAACAGATCGTGCTCAGTGATCTTACCTGCAATGAGTGCAGGTAGGAAATGCGGCTTGTATTGGCGAACGTGCTCACGGCCAACAATTGTGACCCGCAACTCGGGGGCCCGCTCTCTCAAAGCGATTGCAGCCTCATTGGCCGCGGGACCGTTTCCGATGATGACAACGTGATCCTTGGCCATCATTCCCTCCCCGTCTCGAGTGCGCGCTGCACGAGTTCCACCTTGGATACTGATATGCAGTCAACCGGGCACACGCGCAGGCACGCGCCGCATCGGATGCAGCGCTCGTTATCGATGACCACAGCGTTGACCTCCTCCCAGGCGGTAGTTTCCACGAGTCGCTTCACAGCACCGGATTCGTCGAGGACTACCTCCCTGACGAGCTTGATGCAGTCCCGGGGAGCAACATCAATGCAGTAGCGGCAATAGATGCACGCATCGATATCGATCTCGTAATGGAGATAACAAAGATAGCAGCGCTTCGACTCTTCGTGCGCCGGCTCAGGAGAATAACCGATCTCCACCTCTGGCTGCGGGGACTGGAACCGCTCTATCGCGGGAAGCACCGTCGGCATTTCCTGCCGCGGAATGAAGTCCCATTCCCGTTGACGGTCGTTAACACCTGTATCGTGAATGCGCACCGCCCATTCACGGAATTTTCGACCTGTCAGATCTTCCGCGATGCGCTCCGCTGCCCGGCGTCCGCCGGCAATGGATTCGATGACCGTTGTTGGGCCGGTCATAAAATCGCCGGCAACGTAGAGGTTCGGCACAGATGTCCGGAATGTGGTAGGATCGCCCTTAAGCACGTTTCGTTTGTCCTTTTCTCCAGGAGCAGGGATCGGCTCAGGACCTTGCCCCACCGCGACAATCACCGAATCCGTCGGAACGCAAAAATCGCTGCCATCAACGGGTACGACTTTCCTTCTTCCATCGGGACGCGTACCCTCAATACGGGTGCGCAGGAACTCCACACCTTCCACGCGATCCCGCCCGACAATGCGTGTCGAGACCATGAGCGATCGGATGTGCACACCTTCACGTTTTGCCTCGTGGATTTCATCCTGGGTGACTCTGAGGTCTTCCTCCGTGCCTCGGATGCAGATCGCGACATCATCGGCCCCAAGCCGGAGGGCCAATCGTGCACAGTCGAATGCGGTGAATCCGGCCCCCAGAACCAGCACCCGCTTGCCCAACATGGGCGCACGGCCCGAATTCACATCCATTACAAACCGGAGCCCTGAGAGGACCCCCGGCAGGTCCTCGCCCGGGACATCCAACTGCCGAGCGGCATAGCAACCCGCAGCGAGGAGCACCGCATGACGGGACTTGAGAAGCTCATCCACAGCGACATCCTCGCCGACCTTGACACCGGTGCGAAGCGTCACTCCAAGGCGGAGGATGCTGTCGATCTCGGCTTTGAGCACATCGCGGGGGAGCCTGAACTCCGGAATACCGTACGCGAGCATCCCGCCGGGAGTCTCGAGCGCTTCCAGAAGCTCAACATCAAACCCGAACACAGCGAGGTCATGTGCGGCAGCCAACCCCGCGGGCCCGGCACCGACCACAGTTACGCTCTTGCCGAGCGGAGCGAAGAGCTGCTCAAGGTAGACGTGGCCGGGCTCCTTGAAGTCCGACGCGGCCCGTTTGATATGGCAGATATTCACCGGCTGACCAAGCTCCCGCTCTCCGTGGCGGCATTTGGTCTCGCACGGACGGGAGCAGATCCTCCCGAGCACCCCCGGCAGCACGTTCACGATGCGATTGATTTCATACGAACGGTCGAATCGGCCTTCATATAGGCAGCGAATATACGCCGGCACATTCGTCCACGCGGGACACGCTGCCTGACAGGGGACGTTTGCCGCCATGTAGGAGAAATCCGCCGGGTCGGTGGAGTACACGACGTTTCGGATTACTTCCCGTTCACTATTCAAGGTCTTGTCGAGATAGCTGCTCTTTTCGCGCATTCATATCCCCTGAGGATGTGCTTGCCATCAATTGTCAGGCAGGCCGATCAATCCAAAGACGGGTGCGTTCCCATTGCAATTTGCAGCGCATTCTTCCCTTGTTGGGCCCTGCCCGTGTTCAGAACCTGAAGCGCATCCCGCTCGTCGCCGCTTTCTTCTTGTCCTTTGCCACGGCATCCACAACAATTCTGTCCCCAGCCTTGAGCTGGTCCGATGATATCTGCACAAACTGCATCCCTGCAATTCCCGTGTTCACCACGACAGGCTTGATTTGGTTGTCCGCCTCCAGCTTCCACACCACTTTCTGGCCGGGCTGAAGCGTCGGAAGCTTTGCAGCTTCTTCTCGTCCCCGCATGCCGACGCCGGGGGTGAACCGCAGTGTCTGCTCAGGAACCATGAGTGTATCAGTAGCCTCTTCGAGCAGGATGTTGACATTGGCGGTCATCCCAGGCCTCAGTTTCAGGTCGTTGTTCTCCACATCGAGCACGACGTTGTATGTGACAACATTCTGCTCAATTTTCGGGTCGTTGCGGATCTGGCCCACCAGCGCCGTAAATGTGTCCTCAGGAAAGGCCGGCACAGTGAACACAGCCTTCTGTCCCACCTGTACGCGCCCCACATCCGCTTCGTCAACGTTTGTGTGCACCTGCATACGGCGAAGGTCTTCGGCGAGCTTGAATATGACGGGCGCCTGAAAGCTCGCAGCCACTGTCTGCCCCACGTCCATGTTTCGCGCTGTGACTACCCCGTCGACCGGTGCGGTGATTCGTGTGTACTTCAACTGAAGTTCCGCTTCCCGAAGTTTGGCCTCCATCTGGGCCACCCGCGCACGGTCCACGGCGACCTGCGCTTCGGCAGCGTCCGCCTTGGTCTTGACCGTATCGAACTCGCTCTGGGAAATGGAGTTCTTCTCCAGGAGCGCTTCCTTGCGCTTGAGGGTCCTCTGTTCGTCAGCGGAGGTGACTATCGACTTCTCGAGCGCGGCCTGGGCAGCGAAGAGATCGGCCTTTGCCTGCCCGACCTTGGCCTCGAACAGGTCCGGATCGATAAGGGCAATGAGTTGGCCTTTCTTCACCGGAGACTCGAAGTCCGCGTACAGTTCCTTGATGGTCCCCGATACCTGACTTCCCACGAGCACTTCCACCAATGGTTTCAGGGTGCCCGTGCAGGTGACTTCGGCTTTAAGCGCGCCTCGTTCCACCGGGACCGTGACGTACGAGATCTCCGGACCCTTGCTATTGGCCTGACCGAACAGAAAGTACATTGCGGCCAAGAGAGCCACGGCAACAAGGATAACAACGAATTTCTTCACGTGCACCTTCCCAAATGCGAGACACAATGCCAATTGTTTATTATACCTCACTCACGCGGAAAGAGTGAGAGGGCGGGTCTGATCGGAAGGGCCCTGTCAGAAGGCTTGGTCCCTATGCAGACGATTTCTGATCTTGGATCCAGCGCTCTACGTGCTCCATGATAGCGATGACATCGGCGAGAATACCGGGGCGATGGAACTCTTCGTGCAGGCTCGGAAATCATGTCGGAACAGGATGGTAAAGTCTGTAAGGTCCAGCAAACCGAGAAACTGATCCGGGATGTCCTCTGCATGTGTGTCCAAGAGACGAAGAAGGACGCTCAGACCGTGTGTTTTCGGATATGCGATCCCGCGGAGACTCAACCATGACTTCAGCGCCTTTTCCACAGTTTGTTGAGCATGAAAACCGAAGATTGAATCGTCAAATTCAAAAGCCGGGTCAACACGTGGGTCGGCCTCTACCGAGCGTCGTTGAAGTTACCTCTTTGAGAGCGCATCGGTATTAAAGCCTAACTGTTGCGAGACATGTATACGGCCTTCGGGCCGGCGATATCAAGGCCCAGCAGGTTGCGATGTTTGTCTCCCCCACCTAATCGCATTGAATTGGAATACATCCCGAGCGCTCATCTCCTTCGATAGCGCCGTCCCGGATGTGGATGCGACGGTCGGTGGCGGCGCCGATCTCGGGATCGTGAGTAACAAGGATGAATGTGATGCCTTGTTTTTCGTTGAGCTTGCGGAACACCTCCATGATCTCCCGGCTGGTGCGTGTGTCCAAGTTGCCGGTGGGTTCGTCCGCGAGAATGATTTCGGGGTTGTTCACGAGGGCCCGAGCGATGGCGACGCGCTGCTGCTGCCCTCCGGAAAGCTCGGTTGGGAGGTGATGCGCGCGATCCTGGAGTCCAACAAGCTCCAGAGCGATCAGCGCCCGACGGGCGCGGTCCGCCGGCTTCACCCGACCGTAAATCAGCGGCAGCTCCACATTCTTTGCAGCATTGAGTCTGGGCAAAAGGTTGAAGCCTTGAAACACGAACCCGATCTTTCGGTTGCGGACGTCCGCTCGCTGGTCACGAGTCAGTTGCGAGACGTCTTCTCCGTCGAGGAGGTAGCTTCCGGATGAAGGAGCGTCCAGACAGCCAAGAATGTTCATAAGAGTTGATTTGCCGGAGCCCGAGGGGCCCATAATCGCGAGGAATTCCCCCGAATCGACGCTCATTGTGATGTCCCGGAGCGCCTGCACATTTACCGAGCCCGCCTGATACACCTTTGTAAGGGCCTCCATTTGAATGAGGCTCACCGTTCACCCTCCGCGTCCATCTCTGTGCTCACCTGGTCGCAGACGCTCATCTCC